>JABIVN010000337.1 GCA_018667205.1 Gammaproteobacteria bacterium
ATCCCTGTTACAAACTTTCTGGGAGAGCCACAATCCGACACAGGGTATGCAGCAGGGAAATGACGTCGGCACGCAATATCGCTCTGGGATTTATACCTTTTCGGATGAGCAGCTTGAAAGTGCTCTGCTAAGCCAAGACGTGTTTCAGAACAGACTCGAGAGTAAAGGCTTTCCTGCTATTACGACGGAAGTTTATCCTGCTAATCAGTTTTACTATGCTGAGCACTACCACCAACAGTATCTGGCCAAGGTACCTAATGGCTATTGCGGCTTGGGCGGCACTGGCGTTTGTTACGCAGACTAGTCAGTCGATGAGCGCTACTCTACTTTAACAAGAGATGCTTTAACAAAAGATGCTTTGCATAGAATATGCTTCGCCAGAAGCGCCATATAAATGGCTAAAAGACCGATGTAGGCCATTTTTTCCTTGGTAGCGCTGTACTGGACAGCGGCGCTCTACTGAAAAGCGGCCATTAACGAAGGAGAGGCACAACCCTGCAAAGGATTGTGCCTTGTCGTACCAGAGATATAGCACCTGCCCCACCTGTTACGACACTTTTTCGATGCCGGCGAGTTACAGACCCTGAAAAACCACGTTAGACTCAGACGCCTCAACCGAAAAGGGCAGCCTATCCAACCAAAGGTTAGATAGGCCTGCACGCCTTAATCCGTTAAGCGATGTAATGCCTCATCATAGCGAGTCAGCGTATTGTCGATGACATCGTCCGGCAGCACTGGCCCCGGGTACTCTTTATTCCACTCCCCAGCAGTTACAAGCGTTTCCGTGTAGTTACGGACATACTGTTTATCAAAGCTGTTTTGCTCGCGTCCGGGAACCCAATCATCCGCTGGCCAAAAACGACTGCTGTCGGGTGTCAGCACCTCATCTATTAGAACGATGTCACGGTTCTTGTTCCAGCCAAACTCAAACTTGGTGTCTGCGATGATAATTCCGCGTCCCAGCGCATATTCGCGCCCTTTGTCGTAGATTCCCATGGATGTATCTCGGATTTTTTCCATGACATCCTGACCAACGATTTCCGCTGCCGTTTCAAAGCTGATGTTTTCATCATGGCCCTCGTCGGCCTTTGTGGAAGGCGTGAAGATTGGCGCCTCAATTCTGTCGCTATTAGTCATACCCGCGGGCAGTGGGATACCGCAAACTTCGCCAGTCTTCAGATAGTCCTTGTAACCGCTGCCGGTCAGGTATCCCCGAACGATGCATTCAATCGGGACGACCTCACTTTTACGGCAGATCATGATTCTGCCCTCGAGCAGTTGACGCTGTTCATCTGTCAGCCCGTCGATGTCTGACGGGTCCGTTGACACCAAATGATGCTCGTAGTCATGACTAAAAAAATCGAACCAAAACTTCGAAATCTGGGTTAGCAAAACCCCTTTTCCAGGTATGCCATTACTCAGGACCACGTCAAAGACACTCACCCGATCAGTGGCCACAATAAGAATTCCGTCTCCGCCGTCGGCGAGTGGCAGGTCATACAGGTCACGGACCTTCCCTGTTCGTTTATTGCCCAATGGCAAATCTGTGCTCATAACTGCTTCAGACATGATTGCTCCATTCTATTATTTTGGTTCTATTATTTTAGTTCTATCTCTGTTCGAGCGTTGTGCAGCATAAGTTACGTCAGTGCTTGCTCAAAATCTGCGAGTAGATCATCAATCTCCTCGATTCCGATAGAGAACCGGACAAGGGAATCATCAATCCCCATAGAGGCCCTTCGTTCCGGGCCCATTTCAAAGTAGATCGAGTGAGCGACCGGTATGGCAAGCGACCGCGTGTCACCCAGATTGCTGCTGCAAATCACAAGATCCAGTTTGTTAATAAAATCAAAACAGTTCACATCTGCCACCAGTTCGATGCTAAATATCCCACCATGATGGCCGAATAAAGCAGCAGAGCGGTCATGTTCCGGGTGATTAGGCAGACCGGGATAGTAAACTTGCCTGATCTTTTCATGGCCATCAAGGTACTGGGCTAACCGCTGCGCATTTTCACAAATTCGATCCATGCGCAGCGCCAGGGTGTCGGAGCCCACTGAAATATGATGAGCTGCTTCCGGGCCAAGTGAAGCACCAAGGTCTCTCAGGCCTTTCTTTTTAATCTGCTGAATCGCCCACCCACTCACATCGCCTTTCTTGTAGTTGTCATACAAATTGGTAAAGACCGACCAGTCAAACAACCCGGTTTCTGTTACTGAACCACCCAGTGCATTCGCATGCCCTCCGATGTACTTTGTCAGTGAATTAATGACAAGACTTGCTCCGACATCTTTAGGGCGAAAGAGATACGGCGTGGTCATGGTGTTGTCCACAAAGTAAACCAGGTTATGTTCGCGGCACAGGTCGCCGATTCCCAGAAGATCGGACACCTGGGTTCGTGGATTGGCTATCGTTTCCACAAAGACTAGCTTCGTATTCGGCTGTATTGCATCCGCAACGGCTTCAGAGGACGTAGCGTCGACAAACGTCACGTCAATACCATGCGTTGCAAACGTATTGAAAAGACTATTCGTGTTGCCAAACAAAAAGGAAGAAGAAACGAAATGATCCCCACTACGAAGCAACGCAAATAATGCTGTGCCGATTGCAGCCATACCGGTGCCGAATGCGGCTGTGGCAACACCTTCTTCCATCAGAGTGATTTTGTCCTGCAGCGCCGTGACGGTTGGATTAACCTGACGTCCGTACGTGTAGCCACTTTTTTTACCCTGAAAAACCGCCGCAAGTTCACGCGCATCATCATAGGCATAGGTTACGGCCGTGTGGATAGGCTTATGAATCGATCCATGTTCAATAGGATCGCGTCGATCCGAGTGCACAATTTTTGAGGTGAATCCCACTTTCTTAAGCTCCAAAAAAAAAAACCCACTGAGCACGCCGCTACAGCAGGTTAGCCCTCTTTAGCGGCATTTCTATAGCGCCCGCAAGCTGACATCAAATCGGCGCAGAACAGATTGTACATTAGCTCTTTAAGAAGGTGCAACGAAATGGGTGAGTCTCTTTAATCCCTGCTAGAATAATGGGCTTCCAGGCAACATAACACCACATGAACAACGCAGATTTTAACCAGCAACTCATAAACTTCCTAAACGCCTCACCAACGCCATTCCATGCCACACAGAATATGGCTGCAATGCTTAGTGAAAACGGCTTCAGCGAACTGCAGGAACGCCAGGAATGGGACACCCCTGCCGGCAAGTACTTTGTCACTCGTAACGACTCTGCTCTTGTGGCTTTTGTCATTGGCCGCCAACCATTGGAAGAAACAGGCATCAGGATGGTGGGTGCACACACAGACAGTCCCTGCCTGAAAGTAAAGCCTCAACCTGAACAAAAAAACCAAGGTTATCAGCAACTTGGTGTAGAAGTTTACGGTGGCGTGTTGCTAAACCCCTGGTTCGACCGCGACCTCAGCCTGGCGGGCAGAGTCACGTTTAAAAACCGCAAGGGTCAGGTAACGAGCACGCTGATTAATCTGGAAAGGCCAATCGCCGTCATCCCTAGCTTGGCCATTCACCTGGATCGAGGAGCCAACACGGACCGGACCATCAATCCTGAAACTGACCTGCCGCCTATACTGCTTAATGAAAGCGAGACTTTTTCACTGGCGAGTTTGCTCGAGGATGCCATCCAGGGAGGCGAGATCCTTGCCACCGAGCTTTACTTTTACGATACCAATCCAGCGCAGATAATCGGAGTCAACGAGGACTTCCTGGCCAGCGCACGACTGGACAACCTGTTGAGTTGCTTCACTGGCCTTTTAAGCCTGCTGGCAGCAGACGACTCAGTTAGCAGCCTGCTGGTTTGCAATGATCACGAAGAGGTAGGCAGCGCATCGACTACCGGCGCAGGCGGCACCTTCCTCAAGGATGTGCTGGTTAGAATTACGCCAACCGAATCTTCAAAAATTCGTACCTTGGCAAATTCGTTACTCATATCTACTGACAACGCTCACGGCGTACACCCCAACTATCCAACAAAACACGAAGCTAACCATGGCCCAATTCTCAATAAGGGGCCTGCAATAAAATTCAATGCAAATCAGCGTTACGCGACCAATAGCGAAACTGCAGGTTACTTAAAGGCGCTTTGCCAGCGCCTGAACATTGAATGCCAAGAGTTCGTTAACCGAGCGGACATGGCATGTGGCAGCACCATCGGGCCGATTACCGCTAAGGAACTCGGTGTTTGCACCCTGGATGTCGGCGTGCCTACATTTGCCATGCACTCGATACGGGAACTCGCCGGAACCCAAGACGCCTTTAACCTTTACTTAGTCCTCAGCGAGTTCTACAAAGACCCCGGGCCATTTAGCGCGCATCATTAGATCTCAGGCGACTTTCGCTTTGACCGCTGAACTCACCTAGTGCCCCGCAGGGTGAGACTGTTATTTACACGACGACCCCTAAAGTAAGTGAGCGAACCTCCCTCAGTTGGCTTCGGCCATCAGACAGTTGTTTAAGGTCATTGAACAACTCACTGAAACGATTCGGATTCGCTCCACCAGCTCTGGGTTCATGCAGCGTAGCAATCGTTCAGGTGATTCCTGAATACCCGGAACCGATGTGACAAGCCAATTTCACCTTCCACAACCCTGATACTTGTTTCAGCCAAAACAGCTTCAAGCGCTAAAATAACGCTCACCTGCTTGTCCACTTAATAAAACTGTCATAGGTTATTACGGCTCAACAGCCCCCCTAAAGACTTAAACAGACTCGCTAGCGCGATTAAGCACCCTGATACAGCAGACATTAGTAAACCAATCAGCAACACTAATAAATTGCATGCAGCATCCCGCACGGTAAACTAGGGCTTCTCTACTTAACGGTGGCAGTATGCCGGTTCATCTGGAAACTCACGAGATCCGCGTATTTAAAACGGTTTACGAAGAGAACGGCTTCAACCGCGCCGCGGAAAAACTGTTCGTCACCCAATCCGCAGTCAGCCAGACTGTTGCGAACCTTGAGCACAAGCTGGACACGCTTTTATTTCAGCGTAAGCCGCTCCAGTTGACCGAAGCGGGCATGCGCCTCTTAAACTACGCACAAACGGTTCTTTCTGAAGAAGATACCGTGCTCTCCGATCTGAGTAATATCAAAAATGGCGTGCTCTCGACTTTGCACCTGGCAATGAACAGCACCGTCAACCACCTGTTCGGCGCGTCATTGGTCGACAAGTTTTGCACTGCACATCCATTAACGCGAATAAAGATTTCGGTACTTCCAAGCCGCCAGATCATCACTGCTGTTAGTTCCGAACTATGGGAACTGGGCCTGGGTCCCTTTCAACAAACTATGCCGGACCGGTTCAGGACCATTCCGCTGTTTGAAGAAACGAGGCACCTGGTAGTGCGTAAGGACAAAATCAAACCCGGCGCATCTGCTGAAGATGTCCTTCACGACAACCCGTTAATCGTGTCGCAACTGGATGATCCGGATCTGCGCCCTACCCTGGACAAGCTTCGCGATAGCTTCGGCACTATTTGGGAAGTTAATGACCTTGAATTAAGGCTTGCGCTGGTCAACCAGGGCCTTGGCATGACCTACCTGGATGACAAAATCCTGGCGGAGCAGCCCGGACTTGGCATCATTGATCACTTTACTTTTTCAACGATCCCACTGACATTCGGCATTTATTACCGACGGGACAAACAGTTATCCAAGGGCAGCCATCAGTTCATCCGGATTTGTGAGGCATTTTCATTTTAGATCCAATTTTAGGCCAGACTCAACTGCACATCAGCCCTATTCAGCGTTGAAAAAAGCCCGAATCGAACCGTGACTGAAGCGGCTAGCGCAAGCAGAAAACGTTCCAGCTCAAGCAGCCACGTTTCTTTTGATCTGCCGTAATAGGTTCCTGATCACATGCTTTGCGTCGCCTATTCCGGGTCGACTAACTCGCTTCGTCGCTCTTCAAGGTAATCTCTCAATTCGGCTAAAACCGTTTTCCCTGAACCCTCCAGGCCTTGCTCCAATTGGTTTAGCCTAAGCTGAATCTCATCAATAGCTTGTCCACCTGACCATTTTTCGGCACAAAATGCTCGCCACTGAATGACTTCGACGTCACTTAGCAACTCTGGATGATTCCTTCCCCTAAACCTGAACAACATTTCATCCAGCCGGTCATCCTGAAACCGACCCTCAAAACTTCCGAGTTGCTCCGGGGGAACGGTGAGTAATTCAGACATGGTATTCCGATCCGCATCCGAGAAGAAGCCGCCCTGATAGAGCTGAAAGTCGGGATCTTCCGAATCCGTAAAATGGGTCCCGCCGTAGACTTCCTGAATCTTTTCAACCAGCCCTGCAACGCCCATTAACTGGATTGCCCGCGCTTCGCTCTGGGTTCGATCGATCCCAAGTCGCCCGGCACATTCATCATCCAAGGTTGCAAGAGGTGCAATAAAAGGGCAACGATTGATATGGATTGTTTTCAAGGCAATCCGCTGCTCCTTTTCTTCGAGCTGATCATTGGCCGTGAAGACAAGTCGCGCCAACTCAGATGCAGAGGCGGATATCAGTGACTCTGGTGCCTGCGACAGATCGAAGCAAATAACCGCATTGTTGTTGGTTGGGTGCTGGCAGATCGGCATCACCAAAGCAGTACAACCCTTTGACGCAGGGTACATGGCAGAAACATGCACAATTGGATTCTTACCCAGTGGATACAACTGCTGCAATACGGCCTTTTTGTCCCTGAGTCGGAACATGAAATCATAAAGTTTGGGTTGTGCTGCCCGAAGGCGCTTAGTGAGCTCAATCGTTGCCCTGACATCAGCCAAGGCATCATGAGCATCAATATGCGCCATCCCGTTGGCATGGGCCATGTCTTCAAGCTTAAAACTAGGCGACCCGTTATCCTTCTTTGGCCAGTTAAAACCCGCTGGCCGCAGCGCATAGGCCGCGCGAAAGAGGTCAATCACATCCCAACGTGAATTACCGTTTCGCCATTCACGGGCATAGGGATCGCGAAAGTTTCGATACAACATCTGTCGCGTGAACTCGTCATCAAACCTGAGGCTATTGAAACCAACGACGCAGCTCTGGGACTGGTTAAATTGTTCAAGCACCTTTTCTGCAAATGCACGCTCGGACATGCCTTTCCCCTGGATTTCGACCAGACTGATACCCGTGACCAGCAACGCTTCCGGTTGCGGCAGAACATCGGTCCCAGGCCTGCCCAGGAAGTTCTGCGGCGGTTTGATTTCATGTAGATCCAGATCCGTCCTGACCCCTGCAAACTGCAAGGGCCGGTCCAAAATCGAATCAATTCCAGTGGTTTCCAGGTCGTACCAATAAAGCGTTTCGGTCATATTTTACTCTGGGATCAGTTCTACTAAAGGACATTTCACCTAGTGTGTATAATCCCAGCTTTTTGGTCAAAGGCATTCCATGACCTTATCTAAAAATTTCATCGGCCTAACGCTCGGACCACTCCTTGCCGTGATGGCATTTTTGACCCTTCAGCACTTGGGATGGCCCGCTTCTGCCTGCTGGACTGCCGCTGTCACCGTTATCTGCGCAGTGTGGTGGATCTTCGAGCCCATACCCATACCGGTAACGTCCCTTATACCGCTCGCTACCCTGCCAATCATTGGTGTATTAACACCCGCGCAGGTTGGCGAAGCCTATGGCTCACCATTGGTACTGCTCCTGATGGGTGGTTTTATTCTATCCACGGCGATGGAGAAAAGTGGCGCGCACCGACGGATCGCGCTTGGCATGGTTAACCTGTTCGGCGGCACCAGCAGCCGCAGGCTCGTATTTGGCTTTATGGCTGCAGCCGCAGTCCTAAGCATGTGGATATCGAACACCGCAACGACCCTGATGTTATTACCCGTCGCACTCGCTGTGATCGAAAGGTCTGACGATGACAATCTAGCCATTCCCCTGCTACTTGGTATCGCCTACGCAGCCAGTGTTGGCGGAATAGGGACACCCATAGGCACGCCACCCAATCTGGTCTTTCGAGAAATCTATTGGGAGAACACCGGAATAGAAATCGGCTTTTTGACCTGGATGAGCTGGGGAGTTCCCGTCGTGCTGATTTTTGTGCCGATTATCGCGCTATGGTTAACCAGGCGGCTAAACCACCAGGGGCAAATTGATATGCCAAAGGTTGGTGCCTGGCAAACAGAGGAACGACGGGTATTCATCGTTTTCGCCCTCACTGCGCTTGCATGGGTAACCAGAAGTCAGCCTTTCGGTGGCTGGAAAACCTGGCTCGATGTCCCTGGCGCCAACGACGCGAGCGTTGCCTTACTGGCTGTCATTGCAATGTTCCTGATCCCTAATGGCAAAGGTAGCCGACTATTGGACTGGGAGACAGCAAGTCGCATTCCATGGGGAATGTTAATTCTGTTTGGCGGCGGGATCGCGATTGCAAAAGCGTTTGTTATTTCAGGTATGAGTGCGGCACTTGGCGAAGCACTGGCAGGAATCGCCGGTTGGCCGATACTTGCCATGATGGCAGTCATTTGCCTCTGTATTACGTTTTTGACAGAGATGACAAGCAACACGGCGACAACGACACTGATGATGCCAATCCTTGCAGCCGCCGCGATTGCCGCCGGTGTACCGCCCGAATCCCTAATGGTGCCTGCCGCGATGAGTGCAAGTTGCGCATTTATGTTGCCCGTCGCCACGGCGCCTAATACCATCGTCTTTTCTACTGGCAGGTTTACCACCAGCCGGATGGCTCGTGAAGGAGCCGCCCTCAATTTTGTAGGCGTCATCGTAATCAGCGTGATGTGTTACCTGCTAATTTAAAGCCATTAAGCTCTGCATTAAGCTTCGCATTCAGCTCTGCTTTAAGCTCTGCATCACGCTCTGGTTGCGACAAACTGGCGAGTCTTGCAAGCTCGCGCTTAAATTGTTCGAAGCCTAACTTGTCCAGCCTGGCTGTTAGCAGCGGGACCCATTCGTTATAGTCCGCCACCGTTTCCAGTTTTGCATTACTCATGGGCCCCTGCATCCAGTCGTAAAACTCTTTACCCACTGCCCAAGTTTCACGTAACCGTGAATAAGCATCACGCATTTCCTGGAAGATGGACTGCTTCTGCACTTTCATCTCAGCCATAGGTATTCCAGAGTCATACAACAACGCTAACCGGTGACGTGCCAGCATGATCAGTTCAATGACCGATGCCCTTCGAGCCAGGCTTAACCTGTATCGATCAAACCGATCCGATTCGTCTCGAGTCTGCAGCCATTGTTCCAGCGCATACAACTCAATCGTTGTCGCCAGACTTTCATTGAATCGAGTGTCACCCCTAACATAAACAACCCGGTGCGCGAGTTCATGAAACAACAGTGCTGCCAGTTGCTCATCCGAACGAAACAGAAAGGTATCGAGCAATGGGTCGTTAAACCAACCAAGTGTTGAATAAGCAGCCACCCCAGCCACATAAACTTCATACCCCTTGCTCTCCAGGCGATTCGCGTAACTGTCCGCATCTTTTCGCTTAAAATAACCGCGATACGTCACGCATCCTGCTACCGGAAAACACGATGTTTTTAGCGCCGACTCATAGGGTTTCGCGGCAAATACATTCCACACAACATAAGGCTCACCGGTCGCCACATAACTCAAATAAGCGCCACTGACCGGCAGGCCAATCTGAGACGCAAAACCCAGGACGTCGCCGGCCATTTCGATCCGGTCACGGAGCGCCGGGTCAATCTTCGATTGCAGTAATTCATTGGTAGGCGTTCGGCTCCACAACAATGCGGCCTGTCCCCTGGCCGCCTGATGATAGAACTGAAGCGTTTCGCATCCGCTCACAAAGGCCAACAAACAAAACGTGATCGAGACTTTAACTATTCCTGGCAATGCCCGCTCCGAGGACAACTGATATAGAAAGGTTACAGGAAAAACGGTACAAAGAGAGATCAGCACGCAGTAGCGACCAGAGAGGCCGCCTGATAAGGTAAGGGTATGTATACGGAACACTTTGGTCTTACGGAAGCGCCCTTTTCAATCGCGCCTAATCCTCAATATCTGTTTATGAGCAGGCGCCATAAAGACGCACTCGCCCACCTGCTCTATGGTATTCAGTCGGGCGGTGGTTTCGTCCTGCTGACGGGCGAAGTAGGTACTGGAAAAACGACCTTGTGCCGCTGTTTGCTTGAACAGATCCCCGAGGATGTCGAAACAGCATTCGTACTGAACCCCCTCGCAGGCAGAGGACGCGCCCTTCTGGCCACAATTTGCGACGAATTTGGCATCAGCTACGCTAATAAAGCGTCACTAAAAAAATTGGTCGATCTGTTGAACGCCTACCTCATGGAGACTCACAGCAACCACCGGAAAGCTGTGCTAATCATCGATGAAGCCCAGAACCTTTCCTTTGAGCTTCTTGAACAACTGAGACTGTTAACCAACCTTGAGACGAACGAGCGAAAATTACTGCAGATCATTCTGCTGGGACAGCCAGAACTGCTGGAAATGCTGGAAGACAGACGACTGCGGCAACTGAGCCAAAGAATCGTCGCGAGGTTTCACCTGGAAGCACTCAATTCAAGCGAAACCGAAGCCTATATTGTTCATCGCCTGGCGATTGCTCATGGCGAACCGGAGCTTTTCAAACGATCTGCAATAAAAAAGATCTACCGAATCAGCGCTGGTATCCCTCGCATTATTAATCTTATCTGTGATCGCGCGCTGCTGGGTACCTATGCTGAACATAAGCGACAGGTAACACCAAGAATCATCCGCCGTGCTGCCGACGAGGTCCTTGGGCCCCGTGGTTATCATCCGAAGCCGATCTGGATCGCCGCGGTTGTTACTGCATTATTGCTGATAGCCGCGGGCGCCTGGACGCAGCGCCCTGCGGGGGTCGCTAGTCCTGGCATTACTGAGATCGAGACCAGTGAACCGGCACTGGCAACAGCCACCCCCTCTGCGGCAATATCCACGACACAGACACCCCCGGCACCCCTGCTGGAAACAGCCAGGCTAAACATCCGGGGGCATGCTTCTCCCTCAGAAGCATATCCAGATCTGTTCGCGCTGTGGGGAACCAGCTTTGAAGACAAATCGGCAAACCCTTGCGATCTTGCCGCAGTAAT
>JABIVN010000338.1 GCA_018667205.1 Gammaproteobacteria bacterium
ATAGGGTATGAACCCCAAACCTTTTGTTTTACTTGTCTCCCTTGTCTTCATTGGCACCATAACTTTTTTCGTTGGCCCGTTCATTACTCCGTCCGAGACAACGGACGGCGGCCAGAGAAGGCCTTCATTTTGACCGCGGCAAACTGCTCATCCCCTGTAAAAAAATTTACAAACGAGACGGCCAAAAAAAGAGCAATAAAAGTCGGATCACCGTGTATTCCTATATCCCGGGAAAGGACACCGAAGCAAAAACCCTCTTTTCTGTGACCGATGACAGGCTCAAAGGAAACAAGAAGGCGGTTACCGGAATCGAAAGTGATGCTAACTTCTATTACCTACTAACCCCCGCCACCTTGCTTAGCATTCATCGTGACACACTGTCATTAGCCTCTTCCCACTGGATTCCAAAAGTCACAAGCAACCCGAAGGCATTGCGTTGATGGATAACGGGTCGGTTTTTCTAATCGATGATCGTAAAAAAGGGGTAAGCGGACTCAGCCACTACAAAACTCTGGAATCCATTTCCAATTTTTAGCCTCTGCAAGCATCCAAAACTTTTGCCCGCCAGGTGTCATCGTCGGCAATCATTTCCAATGATTCCGTGAAGTACTTAACCCTCTTTTTTCGAGACTTTATTGCCAGCACCGTGTCCGCCTCCAGAACTTCAAGCAACTCTTTTCGCATACTTAGGATCAGGAGCCTTGCTTCGCTAACCTGACGATTGTGTTCACAATAACCTCGATACAATCTTTGGGTCACTTTCTTGAGATTGAGCGCCGAGTTTGCCACGGCATAACTGGCGTTAACTAACCCGGTAGAATCGAAGTCGTAGATCACCGGCCTGTAAAGCGAATCCTCGTCTAATAGTATTTTGGCATTGTGACAGCAGGAATCATCCGCAGAGGCAACAATCGAGTAATCTGCATTGCTCACCATATACTGAAACAATGCCACTAACGCACTACTGTCTGGCTCAAGCTCAGAGACTAAAATACTGCCAACTTTTGTTGTCTCAAGCTTGTTACGTTTCGCAACTCTTGATTTTCGCTCAACGAAAAAACCAGGCTCCAGACGAGTCTTCCCCTTTTCGTCGAGATAAGTCACGTTCGCCCAGCGAACTCTGTAAGACAAGGGGGTCAGCAAGTTGAACATACGATAAATCAGGAATTCTGTCCGAAGATAGTTTCGATATTCCACCCTTCCTTTGCACAGCACGACCAGCTTCACGCTTTTTTGATGTGCATAAAGCGTCTTCTTGATCGCCTCTGGGTCAAAATCCACCCAGAGGGGCGGGCGACTGCAGACCTCAGCATCGAGTCGCTTGTTACCTCTAACACGCAATTCAACGTCGAAATTATCTTCGCCCGTGCCAAGCGTCGCTTTGTAAGATTTAGATTTGTCGCGTTCTCTTTTCATTTTAATTAACGGCCCAGATATACTGATATCCAGGGGCTCCATAGATTCAAATAGCCGGTCAGCGTGAGCAGGCGACCCAAGCACTAAAAAAAGGAAGGTAACCCAACCACCAGCAGAACGACGGCTAAGATTCATTAGAAGCTTGGACTCTAATCGACACAACCTTAACGCCACCAATCCACGCTGACTCATCTGCTTCCATAAAGGGAAACTCGGCCCTGAAAAAAACTGCGATGTGGGCTCTTTCATTATTGTTTTCCCTATACGGTATTCAGCGTTGATAAATCGATCAAAAGTACCACGAACAAAAACGGCGACACTTTACTTTTGCTAACCTTCCTTGCTCACGAGTCGCCGTGATACGAGTAAAAGGGAGTCTTTCCCCCAATGCAGCAAGGAATTTCGGCACTCGTGTAAGCCACCCATGAGCATGACCTAATTCGCCGGCGCTGCCTGCCTATCTAGAGAATTAACATAGCCGCGAAGCCTGCTACCTGCAGGCTCGAGGTCAGAGACGATATCCAAATAATCCCCCCGCGGAAAATCGTCTCCCGGAAAGGGAACCAGCGTGCCTCGATGCATCACGTGCAGCGTACCGTCTTCAATCACAATATTGGCGAGGCTACTGCCGTAATACCCAGAAATACCAACGTCTATCATAACCACCCTGCCATCGAGTCTAGTAAGGATAGCGCCCTGGGTAGGTGTGTGGGCGACAAAAATGCGATTAACGCCATAAAACTCGAGCATGGCAATCAGGGGCGCCAATTCAACCTCAGCGTCGTTCTCGG
This sequence comes from Gammaproteobacteria bacterium, assembly GCA_018667205.1. GTDB lineage: Bacteria > Pseudomonadota > Gammaproteobacteria > Pseudomonadales > Azotimanducaceae > UBA9659. Next base: position 2,208 of record JABIVN010000338.1, read on the forward strand.
CAAGGCCCCGGTACCAGAGAGGCCCCTCAGGGTTATTCGATATTCCTTCTCCATTGAACGGTACTGATACTTCCTTTCTCACCTGACGATTAATTTTGGAGAGCTTCTGATATTCAGTGTGAGGATTCAGCCCTCCATGAACAAACAGGGAGTCGTTTACTCGAATAACCGCGTTGTGTGAAGCAACCCATTTAGCCATTTCCTGGCCAGGCTCCCATAAGGTTCGTTGTTCGACAAATCCCAACGGAAACTCTTTCTTCAAACCTTGCATGACTAGATTTGGGTTCGTGGCGAGCGTTGGGTTAATAGTGACCCGATGTCGATACACCGCTTCAATGTAACTCTCCCTGACGGCCTCAGAATTCTCCGTTATCAGGGCAGAATATTCTCCTGGGTGAACGTACCGCAAATCACCCTGAACATTCATCACCTCGTGATTGCCAATCAGGACGTGTACACGCCCACCCTTTTTTTTTGCCTCCTTCTCCAGCTTCATCAGGTGACGAATAATCTTATTTGAATCTGGGCCGCGGTCGACCACGTCACCTAATTGAACAAAGTGAGTTTTACCGCCCGCCCATCGTAGCGCTTCGTCTACCAGACCATTCGTGGTCAGGACTTTAATGTACTGATCATAATCACCATGCAGATCACCGACAGCAACAATTCGGTCTACGCCTTTGAACACATCCTTCGCTGTTGATGCACAAGCAGAAAAAAACCCAACCGTCAGCAACAGGCTGACAGCGAAAGGTCTAAGCGGTAAGAATTTTATGGACATTTCGTTGCCACTGTCGTTTTTCTCGGTCGATTGGACATACGTCTAATTTACCCTAACTGCTCATTAGATACAGCCGCGAGTTTGCTTAGACCCAGAAAAACCAGACCCCGGGTACTGCACTCAACCTTTTAATAGGTAGTACTCAACAGGTAGTACTCAACAGGTAGTACTCAACAGATAGTACAAAAGCTAGTCGGTCGGTTAGTAAGAGAGGTATCGAGAATTTTCTGACAGGGCCGGTCTCCGCTCAGTCGCAGGAGATTATGGCTCAGCGCTATGATCTAGGAAATTACTGTATTATATTGGACACAGGGATTTTTTGAGCAAACTATTACGCTATTAATAAGGGGATAACATGAGTTCCTTGCTGCTCGCAGGCGCATACTCAGACAAGCAAAAAGCAGCCGATACCGCGGCCCGTACCGGTGGTATCAACCTAACCGCAACTGCTACCGAAACAAACCATCTGCCATTTGCATCCCTCGTTTTATCAGTGACCGACGAGTTGGATTTGTTTGTACGTGACGCAGACGCAGGAAGCTACCTGGTTTGTGAAAGACCTATTAAGAATACGCCCCTGCTTCAACTATCCCTAGAAAGTCGGCCAGGCAGTATTGGTATATTTACGATGGTCGCCAATGCTGATCTTGGGGCGCGAGAATCAGACCGCCACTGGCGAGACAAACACGCCCCACTGGCGCTCGAAGTGCACACCGCGATGACGCATTATTACCAGCTGAGCGTGCTTCAGCGATTCAAGGGACCAGCATGGAACGGGTTTGCACTTTGCTGTTTTAGCAATGAGGAGGACTTAAGAAACAAGTTTTTTAATACCCCCGATGGCGAAACCGCCATCGCCAGAGACGTTGCGATATTTGCCGACCCCAGAAAATCCCCACGCAGGGTCATATCAAGGTTTGCTCGGGCTGACCAATAACGGTCGTCATTTGCTACCTCAGAAATTTTACTTGTTCTCCACCCTCTGAGTTCGTCATGACGTTTCCTCATCATGTAAACTGCCCTGCCTAAGTCCTCTAATGGTTACCAGACATGGTCGAAGCACCTGATTGGAAAAACAACGGTATCAAAGTCATCTCCGGGGACCACCTTGACACCAACACACCCCAAAGTCCGGGTATGGACCGCGCAGCGGCCATTAACCATGCAACTGCTGGCGCAAACAAATTGTGGGCTGGCACGGTCAACATTCATCCCGACGCCAAAACCGGAGCTCATCATCACGGCGCATTGGAGAGCATTATTTATATCATCAGCGGACGAGCTCGCATGCGCTGGGGTGAACAACTGGAATATGTTTGCGAAGCAGGTCCAGGTGACTTTATTTTCGTGCCACCCTACGTGCCCCATCAGGAGATCAATGCCTGCGAAAACGATTCACTTCAATGCGTGCTAGTCAGAAGTGACCAGGATACCGTGGTGGTGAACCTGGACATACCGGTCATTGAAGATCCAGAGGGTCTACACTGGATTGACGCGATCCACGCCTTACCCGAGTAGCACGCGTTCTTACGTGTCTTGCAGGCTAATCAATAAACGCCTGGTTTGCTCATTCTCTTCTGGGTTTGTGGCATAAACCGACGCAGCAAAATCGGTCACTCCGGCTTCCTTCAATGCCATCAGAGCATCCTCTACTGCGGACTCACTGCCTGCAATTGCTAGATCAGCAGGACCATTAACGCCCTCTCTTTTAAACATCGCCTTGTACGAGGGCAGTTCGCCATACATCGTGAGTGTCTTACCGATTCGCGCTCTGATTGCATCAGCCTGCTTGGTCACGACCACTGGCAGCGTCGCGATCACCCGAGGCTGCTTCCGATTAGCCTTGTTGGCGGCCTCATTGATGCACGGAACAATGTGTTCAGCGATTGTTTTGGGACCGACCCATGCCAACGTCGTTCCATCGGTTCGCGAACCCGCAACCCGCAGTGCCTGGGGGCCCAGTGCCGCCACGACGACACTAGGAACGGGTTCTGCTGGACGAAATACCTGGGCTTCGCACGAAAGCGTCTCGCCCACGTATGACACCTGCCCCTTTTCAAGCAGAGACATCAATATGGAAAGATATTCGCGAAGATGGCGAATCGGCTTTTCAAATCCGATGCCCAACTGCGCCATCATGACCTCGTGAGAAAGGCCGACCCCAAGACATAGTCGACCCTGGAGCGCCGTCTGAGACGTGAGTGCCTGTCCGGCAAGCGCCATAGGATGCCGCGGAAAGGTCGGCACGACAGCCGTGCCCATTTCAATATCCGGCACAGAAGATGCGATGACTGCCAGCACAGTCAACGCATCAAACCCACCCGTGGGATGCTCTGCCAGCCAGTAACTTTTGAAGCCATCCTCGGCCGCTTTTATTGCATCCGCTTTTATTGCGTCAATGGAAGCCTTTTGCACTAAACCCGTACCATTAATTCCAATCTTCAAGTTTTAACCTTTAAGGAAATTGATCAGTGCCTTATCGTAGCACGGTCAGTTTTACAGCGGTTACAATGCCAACTGACCTGCTATCGACGCCACTATGAGTCCTAAAAAACGAGGATAAGACCATGAAACTTGGATTGATGCTGG
>JABIVN010000339.1 GCA_018667205.1 Gammaproteobacteria bacterium
ACAGAGGATTCGTTCTCGTGATCAAAGATAGTAATTGCCACGGCAGCGTGCCGGTGTTCGTCCAGTGATTGTCTCTTATCCTTGAATATCGACAAATTGTGGCGAATCTTCAACCGTGTTTCTTGGTTATAGTGATAGTCGGTGATGGCACGCACAGTTATTGCCCTTCGAGTTCTTCGTTTATTGCGATGGTGAGATCTGCCGCAGCCGCAACCGCGGGGCGATGAGAAATGATAATAATAAGCCTATCGTGCTTTAGGGACTGCAGGGTAGCGATCACTTTAGCTTCGTTTTCGGGATCAAGATTACTGGTTGTTTCGTCAAGTATCATCACTGGCCGTTGGTTAAGCAAGGCACGAGCGAGTTCCAGGCGCTGTCGTTCACCGACGGATAGCGTGCTGCCGTCGTCGCCGATAACAGTATCCAGTTGCGCTGGTAGCACAAATACAAAATCGGCTGCTGCTTGTTTTAACGCGGCTAGAATGTCAGCGTCTTCGGCTGGCTTTCGTCGAAGTAGATTCATGTTGTCACGAATGCTGGATTCGACCAGAAATGGCGTTTGAGGTACGTAGTTGACCCACTCTCGCCATGCCATCTGCGAGCGGGCATTAATTAACGTATCGCCAGCAGATAACTCACCGGCTTGTGGAAGAACTAACCCTGAGAGAATATCTGCCAGCGTCGATTTGCCTATGCCTGAAGCACCCGTCAGCGCCACTAATTGATTAGGGGCAAGCGAAGCAGTAAATGGCTTAAGTGCCCAACTGAGTGATTCAGGATATCGATACGAAACATTCGTGATGTTGATGCCTTTGCTAAGGTCAAAAGCCATGGGCGTCTTTAAGGGGTCAGCATTCACGTTGAGTTGTTCTAATTTTCCATACAACCCCTCAAGACGCGGTTTAAGGTAGGCGATGCGCTCAAATATCATGCGCAGATTATTGACCTGCGGCATCAGCCTAGAGAAAACAAGTGCAAGAATGACGACTAGAGCGAGTTCAGCATCGACAACCTCTATCGCCAGGTAAGCAAGAATACAAAAAACCAGCGCACTGGTCATGGAATAGCCCAGTTGGGTTAGCGATTCAACGGAAGTGTATTGGATCTCTTTTTGTGAAAGTGCCTGAACCGCTGAGCGAAAAATTGTGGTGTGGTGATCGCCGGCGTGACTGCTTTTGATGTGTTTGATACCCTTCACTTGATCATTGGCCAGGCGGTGCAGGGTCAAGCTGGATTGAAGGTAGTCGGAACCAACTTGCTCCATCACCCTGCGTATCGGTAACGTCGCTAGCAGCAACACAGCGCCCAGGATGACCGCAATGAGCGTTATTTCGGGAGACAGGTAAAAACAGATACCGGTATAGATAAGGAGGGTAAAGATGCCGGTCGCTAAATCGATCAGTTGATGGAACGCTGAGGCAACGCTTTCCGACTCATCGGTGACTATTCGCGTGTAATCAGCCTGATGGTATCGCCCTATGACAGTGACATCAGCGTTCATCGCGGCCTGATAGATGTCCCTTCTAATGCCTGCGATGATATTTTGCCCAATGGCTTCTGCGGTCACGGTTTGCCAGTAGACAAGAGCCGCGTTCAACAGCATGAGGCCAAAAAACAGCGATATGATGATACTCAGGCTCTTTGTTTCCGGTAACAGTGAAACCAGGAATGCCAGCTGTGGGTTGGAGATATCCGTAGGTTCGATGGCGAAACCGATCGCAGGCACCACCAGCAAAAAACCGATGCCGCCAACAAAGGGTCTCAAAATAATGGTCACTTGAAGCTGGAATAGTTGCATTCCACAATCGGACAGATGATGCCAATACGGACGCAGTAACCCCACAATCATCAGGCTTTTGTTGGTTTGGAAGCCGTGTCGGGAGCCGTATCGGGCTCACTAGTTATCTGGTAGTCGTAATAGTCCTGGTACTTGCCGTAGTAGTGAGCTGCGTCGAAATCAATCTGGTTGACTACGATGCCGATAATGGATGCGTCAATAGCGGCAAAGCGACTGAGGCAGGTCCGAATGGCAGGTACGGGGACCTGATTGTATTTGGTGACGTAAACGATTGAATCGACCACCGTAGAAATAATGTAGGCATCACTGACAGCGATACACGGCGGTGTATCAATGACGATGGCCTCGTAGTGCTTGCCGAGTTCATCCATCAATTCAGCGAACTGCTGAGACTCTAATAGTTCTAATGGTCTTAAGGTCCTTGAGCCGGTGAACATTACGTCGATGTGAGCGTCGTCCCGGTGGAAGGTTGCCTCTTCGATGGTTGCGCTTTTAGCAATGACGTCAGATAGTCCTAGATGCTTATGAGGGCTTTCGTTGAGGATTCTTTCAAGCGAAGGCCTTCTCAGGTCGCCGTCGATCAAGAGTACCTTGGCGGTTTGGCCAATGGCGGTTGCCAGTGTTAGCGCGACAGAAGATTTCCCTTCGCTACTTTGGCTTGATGTCACCATAAGGCGTTGCACGCCTCGATTGTTCAGTGTGCTCAGGTTAATGGAAGTCCTTAAGGTTCTGAGTGCCTCTGAGAATCTTGATTCGGGATTATTGATATATTCTAAAAACGTTAGCCCGGGCTGCTCGACGTTTCCGGCTAACAGAGGTAGGTATCCAAGCAGTGGCATACCGAGTTTCTTTTCAACGTCTTCGCCGGATTTAATAGTATTGCTGGTGAGT
>JABIVN010000340.1 GCA_018667205.1 Gammaproteobacteria bacterium
AGCAGCTACACCTACGCAGCCCTCTATCATGAAGTGGAGCGACTCGTATCGGCCATGCGACATCATGGGGTCACCCAAGGTGATCGTATCGCCGGCTTAATGCCAAATACTCCCGAAACAGTCATTGCCATGCTGGCTACCACCGCTATAGGCGCCATCTGGTCTTCCTGCTCACCCGATTTTGGCACCAACGGAGTCTGCGACCGGTTCGGCCAAATTGCGCCTCGGCTTTTGTTCACTACGGAGGCTTACGTTTACAACGGGAAGGTGATTGATTGTCTGGAAAAAGTTGCTGCTATCCAGAAAAAAATCAACAGCATTGAAACGGTTATCGTCGTGTCACTACTGGGTCAGTCTATTGACCTGACACCGATGGAAAACACCGAAACCTACAGTGACTTTGTTAACAAAGCGGTGACCCCTTTAAGGTTTACACCGCTGCCCTTCGACCACCCGCTCTACATCATGTATTCGAGCGGCACTACGGGCATTCCGAAATGTATTGTTCACGGAGCAGGGGGGACTCTGGTACAGCATCTAAAAGAGCACAGGTTGCATACCGATATCTCGCGTAATGATACGCTTTTTTACTTCACCACCTGCGGCTGGATGATGTGGAACTGGCTGGTCTCCGGTTTGAGTACAGGATGCGCCCTGCTGCTCTACGACGGCTCACCCTTCGCCAAAGAAGGTAACGTTCTACTCGATGCGATCGACGATGAAGGCATCACCGTGTTCGGCACAAGCGCCAAGTACATCGCCGGCCTTGAAAAGCAGGGATTAAAGCCGGCGGAAACGCACCGCCTGACCTCAGTCAAAACGATTCTGTCAACAGGGTCACCCTTAAGTGAAACCAGCTACGAATACATTTACCGTGACGTCAAAGCGGATGTTTGCCTATCATCTATTTCCGGCGGGACCGATATCGTCTCCTGCTTCATGCTGGGCAACCCGAACCTGCCGGTGCACGCCGGCGAAATTCAATGCCGTGGACTTGGCATGGCCGTAGAGTTCTGGAATCAGAACAACGAATCGGTGACTGATGCAACCGGCGAACTGGTTTGCATCAAACCTTTCCCTTCAACCCCCATTGGTTTCTGGCAAGATCCCGAAAATGAACGATTCCTTAACGCTTACTTCGCGCAACGCCCCGGTGTTTGGACCCATGGCGATTACGGAGAACTCACTAAACGCGGCGGCATTGTCATTCAGGGTCGCAGTGATGCTGTGCTTAATCCAGCGGGCGTCAGAATAGGCACAGCAGAAATATATCGGCAGGTTGAAACAATACCTGAAGTTATCGACAGTATCGCCGTCGGTCAGGAATGGCAGGGTGACGAACGAATTGTTCTATTTATCGTATTAAAAGCGGGCATCAAACTGAATGATCGAATCATCGAGACCATCAAATTTACCATCCGGCGGAACACAACGCCCAGGCATGTCCCAGCTAAAATCATTCAGGTTGACGACATTCCGCGCACGATCAGCGGAAAGATTGTCGAACTTGCGGTCAGAAAGGTGATCCACAATGAACCCGTTGAAAATACAGATGCATTGGCGAACCCTGAAGCTCTTGACCTGTTCAAAAATTTACCGGAACTCCAACCCTAGCCAAAAACCAGAAAGGCTAGTTACGTCCATCGACCATGCAGTCGATCAACTGACAACCTGTAGGGGGAAAATAAATTGACGATTCGTTACGGCATTATCGGCACTGGCATGATGGGCTGTGAACACATTCGCAACCTTGTCGCGATGGAAGGGGTAGACATTACGGCAATTGCGGACCCCAATGAAAAACCACGAAACTGGGGCCTTAGGGCCTGTGGAGACCGCTTCTCTCCCAAAGTCTACGAGGATTATCGACAGTTACTTGTCGGCGATGACGTCGATGCTGTCGTCGTTGCATCACCAAACTACTCCCATATAGAGGTGATGCGAGACATCTTTGAAACCGACAAACACGTTATGCTCGAAAAGCCAATGTGTACAACTATCGCCGACTCCCAGGAACTGGTGAAATCAGCGGATCAACACTCGGGTATCGTCTGGGTGGGTCTTGAATATCGATACATGTCTCCTATTTCCGCAACGCTGAAGCATCTCGATGCCATCGGTAACATTCGTATGTGCGCAATTCGAGAGCACCGCTTTCCATCCCTGAAAAAGGTCGGCGACTGGAACCGTTTTAACCGCAATACCGGGGGCACGTTGGTTGAAAAATGTTGTCACTTTTTTGACCTAATGACCCAGGTTATTTCAAGCAAGCCAATCAGGGTTATCGCTTCGGGTGGGCAGGATG
>JABIVN010000341.1 GCA_018667205.1 Gammaproteobacteria bacterium
CGATGCTGAGCATTTTTTTGATGGTTTTAAGAGTGACGCAGGTTATGCGTTGGCGTGTGTTCAAGCGGCTGTCGATGGCGGCGCAGAAAGACTCATCCTGTGTGATACCAACGGCGGGGTAATGCCCCACGAGGTTGGAAATGCGGTTAGGGAACTACGTAAACAGATCCCGGGTATCAAGCTTGGCATCCACGTTCACAACGACGGTGGCCTCGCGGTAGCCAATACCTTGCGCGCTATTGAAGAAGGTGTCGTTCAGGTGCACGGTACGATCAATGGAATTGGTGAACGGTGCGGCAACGTGGACTTGACATCAATCCTGGGCAATCTTGAACTGAAACTTGGATACGAGTGTCTGCCCGAAGGTCGCATACGTGGCCTGACAAATTTGTCTCGGAAAGTCTGGGAATATCTAGGGATTAAGGGGCCCAGCGGCCAGCCATTTGTTGGTCCCAGTGCTTTCGCCCATAAAGGCGGCGTTCATGTTAGCGCGGTACAACGAAACCCGGATACCTACGAACACATAGATCCGGCGCTTGTCGGTAATGCGCGAAAGATACTCATCAGTGAACTTGCGGGCGGCTCAAACCTGAAAGCCAAGCTGTCTAATCGCTATCCGGAACTGGAAGAGGGTAACGCGGTTAAGAATATCCTTAATGATATTCAGGATAAGGAACATTCCGGTTATTCATTTGAAAATGCTGATGGCAGTTTTGATCTGATCGTCCGGCGTCACATCGGCAAGTACAATCCTGCCTTTGACCCGATTTACTATCGGATTTACTCGCCGAGTAATGAACAACATTCAGATTCCGATGGTCTTATAGAGGCGAGCGTAAAGATTGGCATAGACAATCAGGTACAGCTATGCGCCGCGGAGGGTATCGGCCCTGTAGACGCGCTTAATCGAGCGCTACAAAAAACGCTGATTGATAAGTACCCTGTCATCAAAGACCTGCATCTCACGGACTTCAGCGTGAAGGTGGTTAACAGCACTGAAGAGACTGCGGCAAAGGTAAGGGTCTATCTTGAACATAGCTTTCAGGGTGAGATGTTTGGCACTATTGGGGTCAATGTGGACCTTATCAAAGCAAGTTGGAATGCGCTGATCGAGGCGTATCAATATGCCCTGATGCAACATTCGGAATTCGTGGCAGAGCTTGAGCCAACTTCGCTGAGAAAAGACTCAACTAACAGAAACCCTGCTGCTTAAGCTTTGAGTAGGCCTGAGCCAGAATTTATCCTAAGAATATGCGATATTTTTCTTATCGTGTTTATTGAAACGCCGATATAAATCACTACTCTCTAAATTTTTAAAAGGACAACCTAATGAAGATTGATGGACACTTAACGCCGGATTGGCACGCAATTCCCGATCACGTGAAGAAGATGGAAGCTCTGGGCTTTGACCGTGTTGGCGTCGCGGAGATGAATCACGATCCCTTTATGCCGCTGCTACTGGCCGCCGAGCATAGTGAAAAAATTGAGATAAACACCGGGATAGCTGTTGCTTTTGCTCGTAGCCCGATGATCCTCGCAAACCTTGGTCATGATCTGAATGCCTATTCGAGGGGTCGCTTTGTCATGGGCCTGGGTTCGCAAATTCGCCCCCACATCACCAAGCGGTTCAGCATGCCATGGGGTGCGCCTGCGCCGCAGATGAGGGAGCTTGTCCAGGCGATGCGTGCCATTTGGGCAAATTGGTATGAAGGTGAACCACTCAGGTTTGAAGGTAAGTATTACAACCACACGTTGATGACGCCCGCGTTTACGCCGGAAGATAAAGAATATGGGGCACCTAAGGTCACGCTGGCCGCGGTTGGGCCCATCATGACTGAAGTTGCCGGTGAAGTTGCCGATGGATTAATTATTCACCCCTTTAGTAACGAGAAGTATATTCGTGAAGTGACGTTACCTGCTATTGATCGTGGTCTGGCTAAATCAGGTCGCTCACGCGAAGATTTTGAAATCGCGTATACGCCGTTTATCGTTTCAGGAAAGGATGAAGAAACTTTCGAAAAAGTAAAACTGGAAGCCAAGAACCGCATTGCGTTTTACGGTTCCACACCCGCTTACAAGAATGTTTTGGGTGTACATGGCTGGGGCGACATGCAGTTTGAGCTGAACAAGCTGTCAAAAGAAGGCAAGTGGGCAGAGATGGGTGAAATGATTACTGATGACATTCTAAATGTTATGGGTGTCATGGGTGAGCCTTCTGGCTTGGTTGCCGAAATTAAATCACGTTATGGTGATTTTACTGATCGCACCAGTGGCGGGTTTAATTTTGTAGATGCCGAGCAGCGCGTCGAGATGATTGCGGAGCTCCGGGCCTAACAGATGGTTCCAGTAGCCATCTGCCGACCTGGTAGAAGATCAATGGGGCGAAGCTGTCCCATTGATCTGATCAATGAGTAAACCGCCGCATTAGAAATCTTTGATCCGTTCCTGCATCGAATTATCAGCACCGGGACTGTTGTCTCGCTCATAGACCAAGCCTTCGCCCAAGGGTAGGTTCATGCCCTTGTTTACTAGCATTTTGTCAGCGCGAAGGGTGTGCCAGGAGTTGCCGACAATCTGTCGCGCGATTTCAATCGTGCGGTCTATTAACGCATTGTCAGCGACGCATTCATTGGCAAGGCCTATGTCGACAGCCTGTTTTCCTGTGACTACCCTGCCGGTATACATCATTTCCTTTGCTCGAATCGGACCAATTCTGCGCGGAAGCCGTTGGCTCATGCCCCATAGTGGCGTCATCCCCCATTTACCATGAGTATCTGCAAACTTGGCGGAGTCGCTCGCGATTAACAAGTCACAGGCGATGGCGAGTTCAAGTGAACCGGTATAGCAATGTCCTTGGACTGAAGCGATGACAGGCTGTGGCAGGTTTTCTATCAATTCGAGCGTTTCAGCCTGAAAGTGACGAGAGGGTGCCGTCTCGCCAGCCTGAATTGCCTTCAGGTCGTTACCGGCTGAAAAGGACCTTCCTGCACCTCGAAGAATCACGCAGCCGGTTTCTTCTGATTGGGCGCTGATTGTCTCAAAATGCGCTCGTAGCTCGATAAACAGGTTTGGGCTAAGCGCATTTAGCGCATCGGGTCTATTTAACGTGAGGATTGCGATCCCGTCATCGTCGGTTCTCAGTACTAAGTCTCCCATTGGAGTCTCCTTGGTCTTGTAAACTAGGTGTGTTCTATAACAAAAAATTCAACGGGTATTGTGCGTGATTCAACGAGGTGCTGCAAAGCTGGCGCCGGTAGGTGTATGCTTCGCCGCCTGAGGAGAAAGCGATGAAAGATATGCCCCGGTCCGTTGAGTGGCGAGATAATACACTCATTTTACTGGACCAAAGAAAACTGCCGCAGGTAGAGGAGGTTGTGCTTTGTGATGCCATTGAACAGGTCTTCTACGGCATTAAAACGCTGACAGTTCGTGGTGCACCCGCAATAGGTATTGCTGCTGCCTACGGCCTATTGGTAGGCAGCCACGATAAAGATGCCACGGATATTCGCGCTGAGTTCAATGAGCGATGTGACTACCTGATCAGTGCCAGACCAACGGCGGTTAACCTCGCTTGGGCTGTAAACCGGATGCGAGAACGTGAACGGCGCTGTTATGA
>JABIVN010000005.1 GCA_018667205.1 Gammaproteobacteria bacterium
AAAGACGCGACCCTTCAAGAGCTGAGAAAACTAAACAGACCCGTTGTTGTTCAACTAAACAATGAGTATTTTACGCTTGCACGCATGCTGGATGACACCCTAACGGTGATCGCTGGATCAGATCAATTTGACCTGACGCCGCATGAATTTGAATCAAACTATAATGGCATGGCTCAGATGCTCTGGCGCATGCCACCCGCTTATGAAGCACCAATCAAAAAAAATGACCGTGGTCCCGCAGTGGACTGGTTAGTGACACAACTGGCGTTGATCGAGGGCCGTTCACCCCCCCTGCAAACGGGCTTCACTTTCGATAATTCACTGGAGGAAAAGGTGCGAGACTTTCAAAAAAGAGCCGGTTTATCCCCAGACGGTATCGTCGGCTCGATCACTTGGATACATTTAAATGATGTAGAAACCATGAGCATCCCGACATTGTCTTCACGAGATCAGGAGTAGCGTTATGTCATATATTCTTGATGCACTGAACAAATCGGAACAGGAGCGTGAGCGTAAACAAACACCCGGACTGAAAAACCTGCGGGGCGAAGCAGCCCCAAGCAGATTCCAGACCAGGCATTTCGTTTACCTGCTGGCAATACTGGTCACATTTAACGTTATTGGGGTTTTCTTCTATTTCGGTAAAAACACTTATCCAGAGACTGGCATTCCACCGCAGGTAAAAAACCCGTCTACTGACGCTCTAGTCGCTGCTAGCAGGGCCCCAATTGAAAGGTTCAGCCCGCCGGCTCAGGAGACATCCATCCCGTCTTCGAGTTTTACCACGAATTATGAGCCGCCCAGGCCGTCTTCGAGTTTTACCACGGCTAGACCGAACCGTTTTACCGCGCCGGTAGCCAAAGGCAAAACCGTCGGCATCAACGAGCTGCCAGGCAACGTGATTCGTCGATTACCCGAACTTAAGTTCACGGCACATATTTTTGCTTCAGACCCGGACCTACGCATGGTGAACATCAATGGCGTATCTAGAAGGGAGGGGGATCTAGTCACCGACTTGCTGCTGCTGGTAGAAATCACAGAGGTCGGGGTGGTGTTGAACTACGAAGACTATTCCTTCCTGGTCGATATCCTTGAGGACTGGCAAAACGACCCATAAACACAACCCATAGAAGACGGAGCCAACAGCGCTATTGGACCAGGCTATTGAACCGGGCTATTGGGCACCTGGAAGTCATTCTGGGGTTCGTTCTCAAGCTCGTTCAGCTTCTGTGAAATCTGCCGTCGGTGCGCATCAATTGAATCAATCGCCGCCTGCAGTTCCTTCACCTGGCGGTCGAGAGAGTTCAAGTTTCTCTTCGTGGCGCCCTGCACTACTGCCTGATCTTGAACCTGACCCCGGAGCAACGCTATCCCGGTAATCAATTCTTCATTGTCCTGATGTAAGCCTTCCCGAAGCCCGGATAATTCATTCAGGGTAGCCTGGTACTGGGATGACATTTTCTTGACCGTGGCATTCATCGTGTTAATTTTCACGCCCAAGTCACCTTTTAGCTTTGCAATAGCTCTAACGTTCTTCTGGATATCTGGTTTGTTCTGCCGGTGAGAGACCGCCCATAGCTTATCTATCTCTGTGAAGTTTGTATTCACCTGTGCTTTAAGGTCCAGCAAAGTCTTGGAGACATCTGTACCTGTTGCTGCAAGCCTGCTCTCGAGTTGCCGGGTGTTCTCCTGGCCCTGTTCAAGTAACTCGTTGGAGCTCGCGAGCCTCTGTTGAACCTCGTAGAGCGTGTACCCGCCAATACCCATCATGATGGCCATAAGCACGATGACGAACACCAGCAATCCATTGAAATTGCTTTGCTTTGGTGCTTCGAACCGGCCACTTCGCCTATAGGAGGCGACCTCATCCTGAGCGGGCTTTATGGACGGGATACTTTCTTTCTGGTCTGACATAAATTTCTGGTCAATTACCTTTCGCTTTACCAAAAAGGGCTCCGGTAGGAGCCCTTTCATCACAGGTTTTTATTCTGTTACAGGACAACCATGAGCCCGTAAAGAACCGCAGTCAAGCCAAAACTACACCCAATAACGCCAGATACCGTGGCCATAGGACCGGGCTTACCGAATATCGCATTTGCTTCCAGTGCAAGAATCAGCAACATGACAACGCCTAAGCCAACAGTGCTTGCGTCTGCCACAAGGCCACTGCTCATGTGGGCAGAAGAGCCCATGAAAAAGAGCATTGGCGCTGAAAAGAGTACATTAGTCCGTGAAGCCAACGCCGCTTTCGGTGCAGCTGCTGCCGCTTCCGGAAGTGCTTCGCCACCATGCGCAACCTGGGTTGCAGAAGCGATAACAATCTTCTGTGCAGGCCAAATGATCAGCCATACGTTAAGAAACATCAATGTGCCGAGGGTTGCACCCACAGTAATGTCGTAGGAAAGACCCGCGTGCCGGAACCCAAGCAGAACAACGCCCGTCAGGAACGTAAACATTGCACCCCACCGGAACCACCAGAGTGCGCGAGGCACCAATTTCTGAATGGCGCCAGAACGATGCGCATCTTCAGCTTCTTTGAAATACTCACCCTGGATGAAGTTGAAGTAATACAAAATCCCGATCCACGTAATACCCGCAAGGAAGTGACCCCAGCGAAACAGATAGTCCAGACCGTAGCTTGTAAACAGCGCGATATCGCCCATTAGATTGCCCTCTCTTAATATTAGTTTGGATCAGCCCGGAAAACCAAGACCTGACCCCCTTGTTGCCGTATCACGATGATAACATTCATTTTTTCGGCTTTCTATGCGCGTCTACGATAAGAAATAAACCCGTTTACCGCCGCAGGCTCTCGCAAAGGCCCAACCATGCCATGGTCAAGGGGATTTACGTCGCCTGGACTGTAAGCTCTTCATTATCCTTTGTTGGACCTGCAGACCGTTGCGAGAGAAACAGGCCCGGCATAGGCTGGCGGGGCAGACTTAGTTGGATTTTCGCTTCTCTGCCCGGTCTACCAAATACTTTACGAGATCCGGAAATTCCAGGCCATAGCCCCTGGCGCCATCCGGGTAAAGGCTAGTCGGGGTCATACCAGGTAGTGTGTTCACTTCCAGCAGGTAGATATCAGATTCGGTGACAATAAAATCAGCCCGCGACAAGTCCCTACAGCCAAGAGACTGATGAGCGGCCACTGCAATCTGTTGAAGCGCGGTTAATTGTTTCTCCGGCAATTCAGCAGGCATTAGGTGCTCGGAAAGGCCCGGGGTATAACGATGGTCAAAGTCGTACCAGCTGTTCTCTGGTGTCGTGATTTCAATGACAGGAAAGGGCTTCGTTCCAGTCTCGGTATCAATAACACCAACAGTGATCTCTTTTCCGTGGATTCTTTCTTCAATCAAAAGACAAGGATCGAATTCGAATGCCGCACTCACTCCATCACAAAGCTGGCCGGCATTATCGATCAGGGTCACACCAATAGCACTGCCCTGACAGGCTGGTTTCACGACGACGTTCTCGCCTAATTCACGCATGATTAAATCGACAGCATTAGCAACGCCGTCTGCTTTAGAAACAACGCATTGCCTGGCGACGGGCAGTCCCACACGTCTGAACACTTCCTTGGCGACAATTTTATCCATGGCAAAGGCGCTGCCGTGCACATCGCTGCCGACGTAGCTGTAGCCAAGAATCTCAAGAAAACCCTGCAACGTGCCATCTTCACCGGGCGGACCATGTAAAATGGGGAAGACCACGTCTGGGTTAAAATCCGCCAGAGAGGTCGCTAGCTTGCTGTCGAGTTCAATACTGGTGACAAAATCATAGTTTTCACGCAGCGCCTCAATCACACCCTTTGCACTGCTGCGGGAAACTGTGGCTTCGGCGGAATGACCACCATTGATCACTGCAATTTTTGTGCTGTTCATGGCAAACCAGCACCGGCGTGTTTTACGGTCACGAATTCCACCGCGGCGGATTTTTCTTTCTTGCATTCATCCGGGTGAGAAGACCTAGATGTCATGATAAAGAGTGTCTTGCCATCCAGACCACCGAGCATGCATGCGTAGGCCTGATTTTCAGTCTTTACCCGGTCAGTCACTTCTCCTCCTTCAATCACTCGAAGAGCTTCGTTGCTAACCGGGGAAGCAACCCAGATTCCACCCGCGTCATCCAGACAGATGCCATCGGGCACCGCGCCATCCATTTTCGCCCATTCACGTCGATTAGTAAGGGAACCATCAGGACTGATATCGAAGGCGGTCAGCCTTGCCCCAAAAGATTCGCCGACGATGAGGGTTTTCCCGTCCGGCGTGATCACTGTACCATTCGGAAATGATAGGCCGTCTGCCGCCAGTTCTGTTGTTCCATCCGGGTGCACCAAGATCAGCGCGGCTTTCTGGAACTCAGCGTTACTGTGCAGGTCATAACCAAAGTTACCGACGTAAGACCTGCCCTTCAGGTCGGTCACCATATCGTTGCAGTGATAGGTGGCGATGCCTGAAAGGTCGGCAAACTCCGCGAGCACACCGGAGTCCAGCACCAGTAGTTTTCGGTTTCGCATCGAAACGATGAGCATCCTGCCATCCGGCAGCCAGCCTAGCCCCGAAGGTTCGTCATCGTCCAGCTTAACGATAGCTTCCAAATTACCGGAAGTGTCTACGGCATAGACAGTATTGCCGTGCATGTCTGAGAAATAGAGTCGGCCTAGGTGCCATCTAGGCCCTTCGCCGAAGCAAAGGCCGTCTACCAGCGTTTCAGTGTTGGTTATATCGGTCACGATTGTCCCTTAGAGGCCAGTAAACAGGAAGTCTAGAGCGGAAACGCAACCTGTTAAAGCCAAACCGCGTGAAATTCTGTGGAGATTTAAACATTGGAGTACTCTATAGGGTAACGAAACAACGTAGGAAGATCGCTATGGGTTGCCTAAAAATTGGCGAGTTAGCGCAAAGAACTGAAACAAGTGCAGAAACACTGCGTTACTACGAAGCGGAGGGCCTGTTGCCTGCGCCGCGGCGAAGCGCTTCAGGGTACAGGCTTTACACTGAACCGGATGTTGGACGGGTACAATTTATTCGACGAGCAAGGGCGATGGATTTTTCACTCAAAGAGATCGGTGAGCTTTTATCCCTGCAGGTTGAAAGAAAAGTGGCAACCTGCGGCGAAGTGAAGTCCCTGGCAGAACACAAACTTGCCGCAATCGATCAAAAAATTGCCGAACTGAAAAAAATGAAAACCGCGCTGAAGCAAATAACAGAGGCTTGT
>JABIVN010000342.1 GCA_018667205.1 Gammaproteobacteria bacterium
CTGCGATGGTTGTTCAATACTTTGCCAAATGCCGATACAACACGCAGCAAAGCGCTTCGCGCTGTACTGCCTTACGGCGTTGATCCGGATGTGATTGTACAATCGTTAGCGGATATAGCGTAGAGTGGCTAGGTACAGATAATTAGCCGCTTACGTAAAACTCAAGAAATCATGAGCAAAACTGGCAGACAAGCCGCTCACCTCGAGTCTCTGGGATACGACCGCCTAAGAATCGCCGAACTGAACCACACCCCTTTCTTTCACTATCTATCACGGCCGAACATACTAATTAAGCCGAGGTCTTGACCTCCGTAGCGGTGGCCTTTTCACGCAACCCGATGACCATGGCGACCTTTGCTCACTGGTCGTTTCGGCAAGACCTTGTCGACCTGATGTGCTGCACTGTCAGCCATGCGCTTGCACCTAAAAACGACAAGCTTCTCGTGCTGACAGCACTCACATCGAACACTCAAAAAGCCATGTTCAACGCGACCGCACTTCGGGTAATTCCTGAGCTCCCTAACCGACCATCAGGATACGGGCCCGATCGACCTTACCTTTACAATCTGACACCACAGTCGAAATTATTAGCCAACCGTCTTTGAATCCAACCGCGAGATCCGGCGCGAGCAGTTGCCCTACCTTTCGGTTCAGCAGATCTCAACAAAGCAATAGCCCTGGTTGATATTTTCGTAGCCGCAACCAGTCCTTCGATGGGCAGGACTTCGATCGACGTTCGCAGGGATCGTGTAATCTCATGCTTTCCAAGCAGGCGAGAGATGTTGCAGCGGAACAGGCAACTCCGCGACCTTCTGGTGGTCGCCACCAAGTGCAGGCGCTTCTATGCAGGCGCTGGACTTATTTAAGCGCCTCAATTGACTTGCGCTGTTATTAGGCAAATACTGACGTGATGATCTGTTGAGTAAAATATTTCCCGCACAGAAGTGAGATGCGGCATCGGAGGAGCCTCCTCGGCGAATATAATAATCGCGATACAGGACCTATCTATGACAGAACTCGACCTTACTGCTGTGTGGGAAGCTCATTGCAAGTACGAATTTGAAACCCGCGATGTCGATGCCACAATGGCGACGATGATCGATGCGCCGTACGTCAATCACATTCCCACAATGACCGGCGGCGTCGGCCATGATCAACTAAAGCGCTTCTACAAATACCATTTCATTGGCGGCAATCCGCCAGATACAGAACTTAACCTGGTGAGCCGCACGGTTGGTGAAAACCAGATTGTCGACGAGATGCTGTTTACCTTTACTCACACCAGTGAAATTGACTGGATGCTGCCTGATGTCGCACCTACCGGCGAACGAGTGGAAATTCCTTTGGTGGCCATTGTTGGGTTCCAGGATGGTAAAGTGGCGCACGAACATATCTATTGGGATCAAGCCTCTGTGCTGGTTCAAATTGGCAAGCTTGACCCGACAGGCCTGCCTGTCGCTGGCATGGAAACGGCCAAGAAGGTTGTCGATAATTCATTGCCCAGCAACGAACTCATGGGTCAGTGGGCAACAAGTAAAAACAAGCCGGTTTAGCAATCGCAGTCCAAGCCACTGCACTGTAAAGCGTAACTCCGGCCTGTGATCGGCTAACGGAAAAAATAGAGGATAAGCTAAGATAGTTTTGAACACGATACCTGCGGTGCTGGCCTTGCTCACGGCAGCATTAACCCTTGTAACGCCTGCACGTGCTGACGCGCTATGAAGGACCCTTGGTCCCATGCCGATGAAAAACTTATATGGGCCCAGGCGGGCCCTACCTGAAAGGCCAGAATGCTATCACGGCTGAATGGGACCTGCAGACCTCGCGCAAACTGGGCCGTGTCGTCACCCCAACAGACAGATATGCTCAGATTGCTGTGAACCCGGTCGCTAAGTGAATTAACCGAATAGTCCCGCGCTCATTCATTAGGGTTACCGAAATTAACCACCTATCTGCTTCACCAGGCAAGCACATGGTCCCCTGGAAATTGTGGTCCCCTGGAAATTGAGTTTAGCTCCAGTTCTCGATGGAAATCTGGTGGTTTTGAGGAACTAACGAAATGGGTCACACCGACCAACCCATGTTCCGTGATTCCTCGGGCCGGCAAGCCAAACCGGCTCCCACTAGCGTTGCCAATGTCGCAATAGTTGTGTCGGTTGATCGAGTAGACCTGTGGATCACGGACGATTTTTCGTCTGCGAGGCTTTATCAAGTCCAAGATACCTCAATATTTTTTCTAAGTTCCCAGGACCTTCAATACGCGCGTTAATCTCACTGGGCGGCGTTCCGATTTGCCACCACACTTATCGCACTTCTATCGTACTTCTATCGTACTTCTATCGTACTTCGCTAAAGGGACTTAAGGACTGCTCATCAACGGATCTATACCAGTTTGAACACCGGCATTTCGATATCGCTACTCCAGGATTGGAAAGCGACAGAGACCAACGCGCCTACGACGACGGAGTCCGGGTCACATTCCACAAGACTACTCATCATGCAGGGGCCCTCCTCCAAGTCGATAAGCACCAACACGTAGGGTGCCTCATAGGCTCGGGAGATGCCGCGCCTTACAATAGTAAAACTCTTTATCCGACCGCGACCACTCACCTTTGACCATACTAGACCCTGCCCCCCGCAATGAGAACAAATGGTCCGCGGGTAGAACTGGTATGCCATGCAACCCTCGCATCGCTGCATGGTCAAGTCTCCTTGCCTGCAAGCCTCCCAGTAGGGTTCCGTTAACACACTCGGTTGTGGCAAAACTTTTTCAGGGGTTTCTGTGATCAATTTAAGATGCCTCCGTTCCAAGCACGAGCGCTGTATGAGACGACATAATGCCGCCCTGAGCGTGTACCAATGCATTTTTTGAGCCTACTACCTGCCTGGCACCGGCATCTCCTCTCAACTGAAAGACAGATTCCGTCAGGGCAAACATCGATCCAGGATTCCCAGGGTGACTATGAGATAATAGACCACCGTGGGTATTTACCGGCAAAGATCCTCCGGGCATTAGCGCACCGCTTTCAACGAAGGCACCGCCCTCTCCTTTCTCACAAAACCCAAGGTCTTCAAGCTCCACCAGCACCGTTGGGGTAAAACAATCATAGAGCTGCGCAAAATCCATATCGGCTGGGCGCATACCAGACATCTCAAAAGCTCGCTGCCCCGCTTCCTTCGCTGCCGAAGTCGTCAGGTTGCGGGCCGCACTAATATGCTCATGGCTGTGCCCCTCACCGGCACCAAGCAGGTATATCGGAGCGTGCTGCATGTCCGCCGCTCGTTCTGCTGATGTAAGCACTATCGCCGCGCCACCATCCGACACTAATGAGCAATCCAGCAGATGCAGAGGATCCGCAATCATCCTGGACTCGAGCACATCTTCAACACTAATCAAGTCCCGCATCTGCGCTGCAGGGTTTCGCGCCGCATGTGCCCGACAGGCAACGGCAATAGCGGCAAACTGTTCCTGAGTCGTACCAAATTCGGCCATGTGCGCCTGGGCGATTAACGCGTAATAGGCTGGTACCGTCGGACCATAAGGTTGCTCAAATTCAGGATGCCCAGTCGATGCCTGCACCATCATCGCCTGGTCTCGCGTCAACCCACTGCGCATCGCATCCGCCATTGCCACTAC
>JABIVN010000343.1 GCA_018667205.1 Gammaproteobacteria bacterium
CCTCACACGTTGGCACATCCATCGAGCAGGTCAGAAAAGGCGGCAATGCTCAAATTTACGCTTACGTACACGCGGCCGTCGGCGATTTTGAGCGCAGCGCAAGGTCTGCCAGAAAGGACTTGTTTAACTATGCCATGGCAGACGGCTATGCCCGCATGTTCAGCCAGGCCGGTTTCGCGGATGAAATCAAAGCGTTGCGAGCGCGGCAGGCCGTGAAAGATCGCGAGGGCGCTTTAGCAGCAGTCTCAGAACGCATGATCCAGGCAATTGACTTTATCGGCAACGACTCCGAGGTCACCAATTTCGTAAAAGAGTATATCGACGCGGGCGTAGAACATCCGGTTCTTATGCCACTACCATGGGGCGAGGACAGAAGAGCGATCACCGACGCCACAATGAGCGCCGCCATTAAAGCCGTCAGCTAGCCGTCATCTAAATGGGGTAGTAACGACATGAGTAACGACATCTGTAACGACATCTGTAACGGTAAGACGTTCAGAGACTGGGATGAACGATATGCAGACAGTCATTACCTGTTCGGCACGAAACCGAATGATTTCCTGAAGTCCGTTGCGGATAGCCTAGCGCCTCACTCCAGGGTACTGTGCCTTGCTGATGGCGAAGGACGAAACGGCGTCTACCTTGCGACACTCGGACATAGGGTTACAGCAGCAGATCAATCAAGGGTTGGCCTACAGAAAGCAAAAAAACTGGCGGAAAAAAAGCAGGTCTCCATCGAGACGCTAGAAGCCGACCTTTCTGAACATGACCTTGGCGTTGAATCATGGGATTGCATTGTGTCTATTTTTTTTCATATACCAACCGAAGTTCGAGCGCATATTTACCCACGCATCATCACTGCATTAAAACCGGGCGGCATCCTGATACTTGAATCCTATACACCAGCACAACTTAAACACGGCACTGGAGGTCCACCGAGGGCTGCTTTGATGCTGACAAAAAATGAACTCGCTCAATACTTCTCTGGAATGAAGATTGAGCATTTGGAAGAACTTGAGCGGGAAGTCATTGAAGGAACCGGTCATACAGGCTTGGCCTCGGTAGTACAGCTACTTGCCCAGCGTTAGTCCTGCGTACCAACGGTCGCGTCGTTATTACCGGGCCAGAAATTCCTGAACGACCTTAACGGCGCCTTCGAATTGCTCTCGCCTCAGATCATAATACGCACCTTTTACAGGATGAACTCTCATTGGCGGCAGCACTATTTAGGCATTACCAGGCGTAAGCTTCAGGCGCTTCGCCACAGGGTGGGAATATCTCGTCCAGTTGGTTAAGGGTTGGCAAGTCAAGGCGGATATCAGGGACCTGCAGCACGGATGTTAGGTGCGCTGCACTTCCAGGACCAATGATAGTAGCAGCCACACCAGGCTGATGGAGTAACCAGCTAAGCGCGATGGAACTCGGTGCTTCACCTAACTCGCCACAAAGGTGATCAAACTGATCAAGTTGTTTCCGACGCTCACCAACAACCTTTTGCATCTCTGCTGAGTGCCGACGGCCTGTCGCTACGCCCTCCCCACCGGCCAGTAAGCCGCCTGCCAGAGGGCTCCACGGTATCAGGCCAAGCCCATACTCGCGGCAGGCTGGCAGCACCTCAAGCTCGACCCGACGCTCAATCAGATTGTAGACGCTTTGTTCAGAAATCAAGCCTAGTCTTTGTCTGGCGATCGCCTTTTCGTTAGCGCGCGCAATCGCCCAGCCAGGGAAGTTGCTTGAACCAACATAGGTAATCTTACCCTGGTTGATCAGTCTATCCATGGCCTGCCAGATCTCCTCAATGGGCGCTGACCTGTCAATGTGATGCATCTGATACAGGTCGATGTGTTCTACTCCAAGCCTCTTCAAGCTGGCATCACAGGCCATCTGAATATGTCGGGCAGACAAACCATGGTCATTAATATCGTCAGACATCGGCTCATGGGCTTTGGTCGCTAACACGATATGTTCGCGGCGCGATTTATCTTCAGCCAACCATCGGCCGAGTATTTTTTCCGTCGTACCAACACCCAGATCGCCACCGTATTGATTTGCCGTGTCAACAAAGTTGATTCCAGCCTCTACCGACCTGTTTAAAATTTCGAATGAATCGCGCTCTGACGTACGAGGGCCAAAGTTCATGGTCCCGAGACAAAGTTCACTAACGCTAAGTGCCGTGCGGCCCAGTTGGCGGTATTTCATGACACTATTCCTTAAAGGTTTGAACCTACTTAACGCATTCTTTTCCAGAACACTTTTTCCTAGTACATCTTTTTCTAGTACACCTTTTTTTAACGCTACTTTTCTAGGACCTACTTTTCTAGGTTAAGGCGCTCGAAGCGTTGTGCCTGTCATCAGTTCTTCACTTGAATCCATGACGCTAAATCTAACCAGCCGTTGAGCATCGGTTGAGAGCTTCTTGTAATCCTGATAACTAATACCTGGCACTAAAGGTTCTCGGAACCAGGGCGCGTAGAACTCCAGGTTCGGGATCGATCGCGTCGTATCAGATAAGTTGGGTGTTC
>JABIVN010000344.1 GCA_018667205.1 Gammaproteobacteria bacterium
CTTCTGGGTCTTCATAGTGAGTCGTCAGAGCATGCCAGTCAGCAACAAAGAAATGACAATCGTATTCATGCTGCAGTCGCACCCAATTTTTGAGCACACCATGGTAATGGCCAAGATGTAAACGACCGGTTGGGCGCATCCCGGAAAGGACACGTTTTTGGGCTTCTATTTGGCTCACTAGTTCTCCAGTTTCAAGCGCATTTCTAGGATGGATAGAAAAATAAAGATACCACGACAATGCGTGTCTGGAAGTGACCTACAAAGGTGGGTTTTGTTCAAAATAGTTCGGTGTCACTTTTAACCGCTATTATACGGGAGCAGGGTAATGCTGTCGTGCTGTTTTAGCTAAAAGCTTTATACGAACAGACTGGTATCACCCATCCCTTCACGAACGATAACCGGATAATCCTCCTCCAGACTGACGACCGTGGTTGTTTCCAGGCCGCAATATCCACCGTCAATAACCAGATCGACCTGGTGTTGCAGCAACTCGCGTATCTCGTCCGGGTCGGTCAGCGGGTCTTCATCCCCAGGCAATATCAGCGTTGTGCTCATAATGGGCTCACCCATCTTTTCCAGCAGGGCCCGGCAAATTTCGTTGTCTGGCACCCTAAGCCCAATGGTTTTCCGTTTCCCGTCGACCAACCGCCTGGGAACCTCGCGAGAGGCAGGCAAAATAAAGGTAAAAGGCCCAGGAGTTGCTGCCTTTATCTGGCGATAGGCCGAATTATGCACGTTGGCATAAGTACCCAGGTCCGACAGGTCACGACACACCAGGGCAAAATGATGGTCACGCTGCAGGCGACGGATATCCCTGATTCGGTCGAGGGCCTTTTTGTCACCGATGTGACAACCCAGCGCATAGGCAGAATCAGTCGGGTATACGATGACTCCGCCCTTATTCAAAATTTCCACGGCCTGCTGAACTAGCCTAGGCTGGGGGTTCACCGGATGAATACGAAAGAGTTGGCTCATATGCTGTCGTGCCGAGTAACAGAAAGTCGACCATATTAGTCACACAACGTCCCGATCACCATGTTTAAGATAGCTTCTCTACCGGATGCAACCGCCAGATTCCTCCTAGCCAGGAAAATGCATTAAGATGGCGGGCTGTTTGTATTGATATGATGACCATGCGCCAATTTATCGAATTTGTTCCAATAGCACTTTTCGTTGCCGTGTATTTCACGACACGCGACATATACCTTGCCACCGCGATTTTAATGGTCGGTGTGTGCATACAAGTTGGATTCGAGTACTACCAGGACAAGACCCTCAGCAAGCGAACGATGATGGTATTCGGCGTCGTGATTCTCGCCGGCGCTGCCACGCTCGTTTTTCAGGATGAAGTCTTCATCAAATGGAAACCCACAATCGTTAACTGGGTTTTCAGTATTGCCCTTATTGGCGGCCATCTGTTGTCCAAAGATAACCGGCTAAAGAAAATGCTCGGGGAACACCTGACCTTGCCCGACCCTGTCTGGCGCAACCTCAACTATGGCTGGGCACTAGGTTTCTTTATCGCCGGCGCGCTCAACCTTTTCGTTGCTTACCGTTACAGCACTGATATCTGGGTAACCTATAAACTGGTTGGCGGCTTCGCGATTACGCTCGGATACATGGTCATTACCATGGTGTACCTTGTTAAAGGAGGCTATCTTAACGACGCCGACGAAACACCTGCGGAATCAAAAGACTAGATACGGAGAACCAGTAATGCTTTATGCCATCATCAGCGAAGATGTCGATAACAGCCTTGAAAAACGCAAAGGTGTCAGATCAGCACACCTGGAACGGATTCAGGGTCTGGTGGACGAGGGCAGAGTTATCGTTGCGGGACCTCACCCTTCCATAGATACAGAGGACCCTGGTGAAGCAGGCTTTACGGGCAGTTTAATCGTGGCAGAATTCAACAACCTGAAAGACGCTCAGGACTGGGCGGATGCAGACCCTTACGTGGCTGCCGGTGTTTACGCCCGAGTCACCGTTAAACCTTTTAAAAAGGTCCTTCCCTAAGATGCTACTAACGCTTAGCTTTATCCAAGTATCTCTGGTCAATTTACTAAAGGGTCATCTGTTACTAGGGTTTTTATTGATCGGTACGGCATTACTGACGGTCAGCGAGTTCTCATTTGCTGACGAGGTTTACGTCCGCGACACCCTTTACGTGCCCCTGCGCCGCGGCGAGTCTGCCGAGCATAGGATTATCCATCGTGGCATCAAGAGTGGCACACCCCTCGAACGTCTCGAAACCAATGAAAAAACGGGCTTTACAAGGGTACGGACAGATAATGGCCTTGAAGGCTGGCTACAGACTCAGTACCTGGTAGACGAACCCATCGCCAGTACGCAACTCAAAGGTGTCAAATCTGATATGCAGTCACTGGACACAAAACACCAGCAGACATTGCTCAGCCTGAAAGAAGCCAAAAAAGCACAAGAAGCCCTGACCAGAGCGCAGGAGAACCTGGCAGGCCAGAACGCCCTACTGGTTGAAGACCTGGCAAAAATCACTGCACTCTCAGGTAACGTTGTTGTTATCGATGAACAAAACAAACAATTGAGTGAAGACCGTGAGGTCTTACTCCAAAAAATCAAAGACCTGAACGAATTAACCGATGCGTTATCGGATGATCGCGCGCAGCAATGGTTCATTCGCGGCGCTGGCGCGGTGTTAATCGGACTTTTGTTTGGATTCTGGCTCGGCCGAAGGATGTATCATCGGCGATATAACGGTGGCTGGACATGAGCACACTTCTATCGGTAAATCTGAACAAGATTGCGCTGCTTCGAAATTCTCGGGAAACGACCATACCCAGTGTTGTTGAAGCCGCAGTAACCTGCATCGAAGCAGGTGCGCAGGGCATTACGGTTCATCCAAGACCGGATATGCGCCATATCCGCCCTTCCGATGTCTACGACCTTGCGGAGTTGCTTACCCGGCCTAACTACTCGAACATCGAGTTCAACATCGAAGGTAATCCTTACGCGGGACAAGA
>JABIVN010000345.1 GCA_018667205.1 Gammaproteobacteria bacterium
AGATGTTAGGACACCTTCGTGACAATTGGGTGACCAAGGAAACCGGGTTAACTGAGGCCTTTGGGTTGGAACAGTATCTGGAGAAATATGCCGATAAGGCAGTGGTCCTGTTTGCGATAGATGCCTCTGGCCGATTGCGTCTGGTAACAGCCGCTGACGACTGGCAACCCGGTGCGGGTTGGAAAGTTATCAGCCTTGTCGATGTCAAAGAGTTCGAATGAACGCTGCGGAGACACCAGACAAGATCCAGAGAAGACCACCGGGACTGCGCATCATGGTTGCGATTTTCCTCGCGGTGCATTTCCCACTATTTGTTTATCCGGTGCTTAGGTTGTGCCATTGGCTTGATCTAACACCGCTGGTCACCGCCTTACTGCTTATTCCGATTGTATCAAGCCAGGTGGTCAGTCGGTGGCTACTGCGAGACGTCAAGCAGCCGCTCGCGAGAGGCTTGCGGCATACCTCGGACTTTTTACTTGGCCTGAGTCCAATTGTGTTGATGACGCTGTTGGTTTTCGAATTTGCGGTACTGTTGGGCCTGGTTGACGTTTGGTCTGCGGCGGTGATGGTGCTGGGGATATCTATGTTCATCTCTATCGTGGGGCTTCTGTTTGCGCTTTTTCCGGTGGTTAAGAAAGTTGCCTTCGAATCCAGTCTTTTAACTGGCCCTTTGCGGTTTGTGCAGATTACTGACGTCCACATTGGTTCGCGCAGCAAAGCCTTTCTTGACCAAGTGATCCGTAAGGTGCGGGCATTGCAGCCGGAGTTTCTTTGTATTACGGGCGATTTTATTGATGCGAGCGGCGTGCTTGAAGAAGAATTGGCGGTGCTTCGTACGCTGGAGTGCCCGATTTATTTCACCATCGGTAACCATGAGCGATACGAGGATCTGGATAAGATCCTGGCTAGGATGCGCGCGCTGGGCGTAAACATACTGCGTACCAATGCCATTCATCATCGACAGGATGTCCAAGTTTTGGGTATTGATGATCGTGATGATTCAAATCAGGTTGAACAAGAGCTGGTCAAAATTGACGTTGATAGACAGGCTTTCGGTATATTACTGTACCATCGGCCCAAAGGGTTCGAAGCGGCTGCGGCTTCTGGCGTTGACCTGATGATTAGCGGACATACTCACAATGGTCAGATTTTCCCATTTAATCTGGTGGTTAATCGTGTATTCGACCGGGTTGTCGGAATGTATCAACTCGGCAGAGCAAGATTGTATGTGTCCCAGGGTACAGGGACTTGGGGGCCCGTGATGCGGGTCGGAACGAGATCAGAAATCACCTTGTTTGAAATCGAACCAATCTCGAATCAATCAGGTAATGTCAAAATCAAAAGTTTGGATGGTAAGGTAAAATGTCGTTAGAAAAATTTAGAGAAGAAACCAGAAGCTGGCTCGAAGAGAACTGCCCGGCGTCCATAAGGACACCAATGCCAGCCAATGAAACGCCTGGTGGCGGTACTCGGATCGAGTATCGGAACCCTGAGACAAAGACCTGGATGGATCGATGTGCAGCGCGTGGTTTTACTGCCCCGATTTGGCCCACCGAATACGGGGGTGCAGGCCTTTCAGCGGAAGAAAGCCAAGTGTTGCGGCAGGAAATGTCGCGCATTAACGCTCGTCCGGCGTTGGTTGGCATGGGGCTGTCAATGATTGGGCCCGCGTTACTGGAATACGGGACTGATGAGCAAAAAGCTGAGCACCTGCCCAGAATCGCGGACGGCTCAATATGGTGGTGCCAGGGTTATAGTGAGCCAAACTCCGGTTCTGATCTGGCGAGTCTTCAAACTCGCGCGAAAGTCGACGGTGATGATTATGTGATCAATGGGCAGAAGGTCTGGACCTCGGGTGCGGATAATGCCGATTGGATATTCTGCCTGGTCCGTACGGACCCCAGTGCGCCGAAACACAGTGGCATAACCTTCGTTCTGTTTACGATGGACCAGCCTGGTGTCACCGTGAAACCCATCAAGCTGATCAGTGGACTTTCCCCTTTTTGTGAGACCTTTTTTGAGGACGCGCGTGCATCTCGAAAAAACGTCATAGGCCAGGTCAATGATGGTTGGACCGTGGCAAAACGGCTGCTTCAATACGAAAGAACCATGATAGGCGGAGGCAGTGGGGGTGGTCAGAAGAGTCTTTCTGTTGCTCAGATTGCGAAACAGTATGTTGGTGTCGACGCAGGAAGGCTTGTGGATACCAGCTTGCGTAATGACGTGATTAATCATGCTATGGATGATCGCGCATTCGGCCTGACGGTGAAGCGTAACGTTGAGGAGAGCCAGTCTACAACGGCTCCCAGTTATGTGTCGTCGATGTTCAAGTTGTACGGCACCGAGCAAAACAAGAAACGCTATGAACTAATGTTAACAGCGATGGGTTCGCAGATGCTCGGCTGGGAAGGTGAAGGTTTTGAAGCGGACGAATTGACGCAGACTCGCGCGTGGCTGAGAACCAAAGCTAACTCGATTGAGGGCGGTACGTCCGAAGTACAGTTAAACATCATTGCCAAAAGAGTACTTGGGCTGCCCGATTAGTGTCATCCTGAACTGGTATGCGTCGGAATTTGTTCCCCAGTACCCAAGGCTGGGGACAGGGGCTGGTGGCCACTACGATAATCAGTTTTTTTCTTGTTCGGTGCTTATTTGATGTCTGGCCAGCGGTCGGCGTGCAACAGGTGGTCGGCCAATAGGCTGAAATCTCTTTAGCGAACAGGTCTTGCGCGTTGCCGTGGGCTTTGCCGTGGGCTTTGCCGTGGGCTTTGCCGTGGGCTTTGCCGTGGGCTTTGCCGTGGGC
>JABIVN010000038.1 GCA_018667205.1 Gammaproteobacteria bacterium
GTTCAGATAGCTCACGGCTTCACGAACCAGCTGCAGCCTTGACGGAAAATGATGCAACATCGCGCCACGAGAGACCCCTGCCCGTTTGGCTACTTTTTCTGTCGTCGTAGATCCGTACCCCAAGTCATAAAAGCAAGAGATGGTAGCCTCTAAAATAGCAGCGCGAGTGTTCTCGCTTTTGGTTTGTTGCCATGTCTTGTCGCAGTTATCTGCCACTTTACAAGGTTTTGGAAGCGTCATGGGCTTGTTTTTGGTGTCTAATATCTGTTTTTATACTACCTCCTTTGACTGCCGCAGTCATCCGACCAAAGAGGTTGCACCATGACGACTCCAAACATTTTACTCGTGACCAAAGGCCATCCGTTCGAACGTGACGCGTTTTTCGGCATGTTCGATGACATGGATATCAATTGGACCCACGTCGAACAACCCGCAGCCCGGGAGTTCTTCAATACCGAACTCGCGGCCGACTATGACGCGCTTGTCATGTACGACATGCCCGGCATCCAATTCGGAGAAAACGGTCCTGTCATGGAAACACCAAGTGAGCGCTACAAAAACAGCTTCTTAAACCTTCTTGAAGCAGGGAAAGGCATGGTCTTTATGCATCACGCCATTGCCGGCTGGCCGGCTTGGGAAGAGTATGCTGAGATTGTTGGGGGCCGGTTTCTTTACCTGTCGGACACGCTAAGAGGAAAAAGTCGATCAGACAGCGGCTACAGGCACAACGTTGAGCACACCCTCAGTACTTTAGAGAACCACCCTATTACGCACGGATTACCGGCTGCATTCCCGATGACTGATGAGTTGTACCTTTCCGAAGTGTTTACAGACAGCATCGAGCCGCTACTAGCTAGCGACTATGATTTCACTCGTGACAATTTTTATTCGGCGACCAAAGCGGTTATGGACGGAAAGATGTTCGACAACGAAGGCTGGGAACATCCAGATGGCTCTAACGTTGTCGGCTGGGTAAAGCACTACCGCAACAGCCCTATTGCCTACCTGCAGGGCGGCGATGATCCCGAGGCCTACTCATCCGTTAACTATCGTCAGCTGCTGCAAAACACAATCCACTGGGCGGCAAGCGATACTGCACTGGACTGGGCAAGGCAGCGGTAAATCGTTATTGAAATTTACTACGGCTACAGCGGTTAAAGATCTCTTCGCCACGAACAAAAGGATCCGGGAACGAGTCCCGCAGGTCTTTCGATCTGATTTCCAGGCTCACATCCTTGCTGGACTGACAAATCTGCTCAAGATTTTTCTGGCGCGCTTCTCCTTCGCCAAGGCAGCAGCGACCGTCTACGGCTGCCGTAATATAATCCATCCCGTCCAGCTCACTGGAGTCCTGGTAAAAATCACAAGCCTGTATGTAAGGAAACAAAGACGATTCCAGGTCGGGTAGCGCATCCCCTGCTCGGTTAATATGCATTAGATCTATCAGAATACCAGCCGCTGGGTGGTTCACCGCGTCGACAAACGCCAGTGCTGCATCCAGATTTTTGACGCTGGTAAATTGCGCGAATTCCAGACAAATCCGAATACCGTCGCCCGCTCGCTCACAGATCTGCCTAAACTGATCTACGGAAGCCGTCAGGTCCTGGTGACGGGAAACAACCAGTACATTACGCGCGCCAAGTTCCAACCCAACATCAACGATCAGTTTGTGCTCGTCACTCGCTTGCCCGTCTCCTTCCAACCAAATTACCTCAACATCAACCAGACTAATACCCGTCTCAGCAAGGCTTAAACGCGTTTTACGCAGGGCATCACTACTCCATGTCGTCGCTGACTCCACCCACATACCAGACGACAAAAATCCCGCTTTCTGGGCAATTCGGGGTATATCCCATGGCTTTGCATCAGGCACACATCCTGCGGCCAGAGCCCACATTGAGGGAGTATCTTCTGCCATTTTGTCGTCCTCTATAGTCATTTAGGGTATTGTGTCAGACTTGACCGGAGCCGTCCGTTAAATAACAGTCTTGACTGACGGTTTTAGCTTCCCTACGCTTGTGCTAACCCTATGGCCCAGCGTGCCATACTATTTTATTCCTAAAGGAGAGAACCGTGGATCTACAATTAAAAGGACAAAGTGCACTGGTAACAGGTGCAACTAAAGGCATCGGCCGGGCGACTATCGAGGCGCTTTCTGATGAAGGTTGCAACATCGCGTTCTGTGCACGAAATGCCGACGAAGTGGCGGCTACTGTCGCGGCTATTTCTGCGAAAGGCGTGAAAGTTTGCGGCCGGGTTGTTGATGTATTCGACGGCGACGCATTCGAAGCATTTATCAACGAAGCTGCAGCAGAACTGGGCAGCCTTGATATTATGGTTTCAAATGTCTCTGGTGGAAATGCACCAGGTGATGAAGGATGGAGGAGCCAGTTCGAAGGCAACATCCTTACAGCGGTACATATGGTTGAAGCCGGTGGGCCGCATCTTGAGAAATCAAGCAATGGCAACATCGTGATGATTTCTACTACTGCCGCTGTTGAGCAGTTCATGAGCGCCGGCGCTTACAACGCAATGAAAGCTGCCCTGCTTAACTACTCTGGCGCATTA
>JABIVN010000006.1 GCA_018667205.1 Gammaproteobacteria bacterium
ATGCTCTTCCAGTACTGCCAATCGAAAAAGAGGTGTAACTCATATATTGCTCCTTAGTTCATTTTCTTGTCCGAAAAAATAAGAGATTTCTGTTAATCCGGCAATAATTGTTCGATTTTGGTTTGCACTTTTATCCGTCGTTCCTTCCGCACTATAATCTTTATGGTTTACATAAAATCAATAAGCCGTCTTTCATTTTGACCGAAGCGCTCTTCTGGCACCCGCACTGGTACCCATTATTATTTTCAGTCGCAGCTTTACTTTCACCCAACCCACCATCCACTTTCGGCCATACCGGTACCCCACCCCCGGGGCACCCCACACTTCACCAGATGGGACTCCTAGTATCGGTATGTATTAATAATGTGGAAGAATGGTACAGGTATGGAGCTGTCTTAGGCATCACTACGTGTCTAAGGCACCTGCGGGTAAGATCTATCATCTGATACCAGTACAGTTGTGTCGTAGAGACATTGCGAAATGGCATACAACAGCAGGTTTTGCATGCTGTCTTAATCTGTCCACTAGGTGGTTTATGGCAGAAGGTAATTTGCGCCTCGTGTCGCAGCTAACTGTACATCTTGGGGCTGGTTGATAATACTTGCGTCTCTTATATCTACTTGGATGTTTCCTAAGTAGCTTATCAAGTTGCAGTCTAAGGTTATGCAGATGGTCAATCTGCCTGCTTACCATATACCCGTTCAAACCTGACAAGTGAGGTGCCCCTATATTTATAGACGCTTTGCTTGGTGATTTTGGGACCGAGAAGAGATTATAAAAGACATAACCATTCGGTTTGTCGATGAACAACGCCCCACTGGGAACTTAACCAGATGGGGCTCGGATTATTTGATTTGCGTTACTCGAGTAGGTTGAGGGCGAGTCTAGAGATGCTCTAGGCACAACTGCATGGTTAAATATTTCAAAGCTTCAGCGAGGAAAGTGCTCAGTATCGTTTTGCTATTTAGTGGTCTCTAGCTCTAAAAGGCTGTTTGCGACTCTTGTCCCGGCGCCTTAAAACCCTCATCTCCAGGCCAGACGTCGAGTTTATATTGGCCCTTCTCCGTAAAATAGATCGATTGATAATCGGGATCATAGTCATCAGGCAACCCATCACTATCATGATCATAAATGAATACTGGGAACCACAGATCTGATGTTCTTTCGCCATACCTAGTGAAGGCTGACCAGCCCTCACCTGCAGCTAATCCGCCAGCGTGAAATACGCTTGAGTCCTCGGTATAAAAATACACCTTGTGACCATTAATTTGCAGCTGACCGGCCTCGGAGCTGGTGACTTTAACTTCAACACCTTCATGTAAAGCTAACGATTCGCTTCCCGAAAACTCTACTGGCACCCAGGTTGATCCTACCCCTTCAGGAATTGCATCCTTTGTAAAAGTGTAAAGCGTTTGGTACCTGCCATTAGGCGTAGAATCATTTCGGGCCTGCAAGAACGACACGTTAAATGAGGGGTTAAATGCGGCGTTAAATGCCTCCGCAGACTCGAAAAACAAACGATAATCATCAGCTTTTTCAACCTTTTTCATCCACGCATCAGCATCCGCAAACAATTCCTGGTGAGTCTTGCCATACGTTTGGTGCAGCGCGATCCGGTAATCTCCAGTGGATGCCTTACGGCGGTAATACTCTGAATACAACTTCTCAAGCCCGAATTGCCTGATCAAATAATTAGAGAAATCACCTTCGAACCCCTGATCGCCCTCAGCAAATTTTTGCGCGTAATCAATCGACTGATCTGGCCAACCGTCACGAATTCGGTTTTCAATCTGCTCACGGGTCGAATGAACGTTCTGACCACCATCGTACGCAACTTCATCGAGCACGTTATCGAGATAATACAACTCAAGCATCGTCGAAGGTCCGTGCATAATCGGGTTGTCCGCCCAATCGAGTCTGGGCGTCGCAAAACGTTTGGGCCCAATTCGATTGATTGCAATGTTGTGTTGAGCCTCCCAATTGTGAGTGAACTCATGAAGCCACTTGAGAAGTTGACCCTCTCTAAACGAATCGGCAAAACAACAACCCCCATCGCGATTGTACGCAGGCTGACTAAGATCAATCTCTGACCCTTCCGTCATCAAATCAACCGGCGCATCATTATTTTGTCCCCAACTCGGGTCGTTCACCTTCAGCGGCACCATGAAAGTATGTGTCTCGCCATCGGCGCCACAAAAATGGAGGTTTACCTTGCCACTATTGGTTAGGTCCTGCTCGTGCATACCCGAATAACCTCCGCCTTGCCCTGCAAAAGCAAAGGTCTGCTGAAATTCGTCCTTACCACAAGCTTTTGCATCGAGATGACCTCGTTGGAATGCCAGCTCCGTCAGCAACCGACTTGCTTCGGGGTAATCAAAATGATGTGCAAAATTGGTCGCCCGCGGGCTACCCATCATTGCCACGAAGCCACCGAGCGCACTATTAAGATAGCCTAGAAAGTCAGCTCGCAAATAGGGCGAAGCGAACACGTAACTCGATTCGCCATCATGAGCAAGCACCTTATCGTTAATCTCCGACACAGAAAATACTTTCAGCCGATCATCGTTTCTTGGTGGCTTTGACCAGCCAGTATCCTGCAAACCTTTTATTTTAGTACTTCGTGGTTTGGGAATCTCCAACATGGCTAGCTCGGTAGTATTGACGAGCTTCGCTGTTTCAGGCTCAGCCCAAGTGATACGCTGATAGTGATTTAGCCTTTGTTCGGTGTTCAGATAACCAGAATCGGGGAGAACATACCAATCTAAAAAGTCCTCGCGCACCAACCCAGCACCGGCACGTTCGTGCCACTGATCCAACGCTAATTCCTCTGTTTTTGTTTCAGAAATTTCATATTCGCATGGTCCTTTGGCCGGTGGTGCGGAGGTTGCTCCAAATTCCACCACCTCAACGCAGGTATCATCATGAATCAGAGTGATGGAGCCGTGGGTAGGTAGCGTCGCCCACTCACCCGACCCCTCAGATGTCTCAGGCGCCCAGAGTCCAACAGTAAAGAAATGGTATCCATTCCAACTTTGATTCAGAGACAAATCTGAACTGTCACATGTAAGTGGCCAAACCAATTCGCTTGAAACTTCATTGCCGTCATCATCAAAAAGCACGACCCGTGTTTGGTCATTGCACTTGTAATCAACCGATATCGCCAATTCTACAGTCAGTTCGTTTCTACCATCCGCCCAGTCTGGCGCACTCATCTTTAATCCGTTGATCCATGGTATTACCTGCCGAGCTTTATTGATCGACGCTTCAGAAGGGCTCGTGTCAACAACATCCGGCACGCCATCGCCATCATCATCAGCATCGTGCAAATTGATAACGCCGTCACCATCAAAATCAGCGTTATTGTAGGTCGTTTGGTTAAATACTAAAGGGTTAAGAGGCGCAGGATCCAGATTATCTGCGACACCATCAGCATCATCGTCTCTGTCAACATTGTCCCCGATGCCGTCTAGATCGGTATCCACAGTCTCAAGCGGATCAAGAGGATCAAAATCAAGACCGTCTGCTACTCCGTCGCCATCATCATCTGCATCCACTGAATTCCCAATCCAGTCACCGTCCGTATCTAAAGACTCATTGGGGTCGAGGGCTAAATCATCTAGCCGATCCTCAACGCCATCGCCATCAGTATCAAAAAAGGCTGTCTCGGATTGCTGGCCTGGTGCAACAAATCCCTCGTCTTCCGGCCAAACGTCCAATTTATATCTGCCATCCTCGGTAAAGTAAATCGCCTGATAATCCGGGTCGTAATCATCTGGAAGTCCGTCCTGATCGTGGTCGTAGATAAAAACCGGGAACCAGAGATCCGAGGTGCGCTCGCCACGCCGAGTAAAGCCTGACCATTCGTCACTTACCGCTAAGCCGCCAGCATGAAAAACACTTGTGTCTGCATTATAGAAATACGCTTTATGGCCGTTAATCTGGAGCTGACCACTCTCAGAGGCTGTGACGTCAGAGACTACATTTTCCGAAAATACCAGCGACTCACCGCTTGTGAAAGCAACCGGTACCCAAGTCTCCCCATCATCTCGAGGCGCGCCATCACCAACATACGTGTAAAGTGTTTGATAACGATTGTTAGGCGTTGATGCGTTTCTCGCCTGAAGCAGAGACACATTAAACGATTGATTCAAATTTGCTTTGAACTCGTCTG
>JABIVN010000346.1 GCA_018667205.1 Gammaproteobacteria bacterium
ACAACGGCCGGATCAGTACCTGTCAGCAATTTTGTCGAGCGACGCGCAAAGAACAAATTGGACGCCATCGAGCGCGTGGATGGAGAATACATCATGACTATTCGTGCAAACGTGAAACCTGGCATCGTTGCCGACAACGAAGTTAAATCCTTGCAAGAGTTTGTTCAGAAAAGTAATTTCGACCCTAGAATTCACATCGTATTTCGCGGCGCGACCGAAGAGCAAAACGAATCCATAGAATTTATTGGCTTCGCTTTCATGATGTCGCTACTGCTCATGTTTATTTTGCTCGTCGCACAATTTAACAGTTTTTACCAAGCCTCTTTGATTCTCTCTGCTGTTGTTATGTCAACCGCCGGCGTTCTTCTTGGGCTACTTACCTTTGATCAAACCTTTAGTGTGATGTTGACGGGTATCGGCATTGTTGCACTTGCTGGTATTGTCGTGAACAACAACATCATCCTCATCGACACTTACAATGAACTGCGTCGTGCAGGTGCGGAAGTAGTGGATGCCATTGTGAAAACCGGTGCCCAACGACTCCGCCCGGTCTTTTTAACCACCACCACCACTATTCTTGGACTGCTGCCTTTAGCGACAAATGTGAGTGTCGACATCATCAATCGCGAGATTGTCTATGGTGGGCAGGTATCTGCCTATTGGGTGAAACTTGCCAGTAGCATCGTTTATGGCCTGACGTTTGCTACTGTACTGACATTAGTAGTCACCCCGTTGATGTTGGTGCTGCCGGAGTATTTCAAGTTGCTAAAACAGAACGTCAGGGTCAAGTTGCCCGCGTTAAATTTGCGTCGGAATCAAACCTAACACTAAAAAAATAGCTTTACCTCTGGATAAGGATAAGGATTTACTGGGGATATTCGGCCAGTAGGCGTAATATCAAACCAGACCGAATGGTTACTTGCTTCGGGACAGACTGAAGCTATCTTGCATGGTGTTCCTAGAAGAATCGTTTGCCTGCGCACACCAGCAGGCGGCGAGCATCGCTTGTAACGATTGGAAAACCGAGCTTCCCGCCGCTTCGATAGAGATGACGAGTTCCGTTATACCAAAGCTTGCGCCCGAATGACGTGAGGTGTTATCACCCCACAACCTCCCGTCATCTCGAGCGCAGCCGATGGCGAGTCGAAAGATCTCCTGCTCGCTAATAGGTTGGATATCTAACGAACGGTCAGTGAATGGCGACTGGGTTGATCACCGCCTGGACTGCTCCTTCGAAGCGAGGCTGCCCGAGTACAAATAAAAATTCGGTGACGCTGTCACGAGCCAGCTCTCTACTGTCCATATTTTCGAGTATGTAGACACCATTTTTGGCTAAAAGCTCGGGATGAACTGGGAAAACCTCACCCTCTTTTTCTGCAGGGATCACTTCCAATGCCCAGTTGTCTGCGCCAACGGCGACGACACCCAATTGGGCAAGATATCGGGCGCCGCTTAAACCAAGTCCGGGCTGGCCTGCCATAAAGCGTTCGGAGTCAGTATCCATGATGTCCAGCCAACCGGTGTGGAGCAACACCACATCGCCACTTTCGATCTGCACATTAGCCGCCTTTGCTGCACGCTCTATTTCCGGCTGGTTAATTGCCGTGCCCTCTGGCACTGGGTTTTTCCCTAAAAGTTTAGTCATATCGAGCAGGATGCCACGAGTAACGATGGGTGGAAGATCGTGAATCGAAAACTTAGTAAGACCTTTAGGCGTTACAAAATCGCTAGCGTGGGTGCCGTTATAGTAGACATGGTTTTCACCCATATGACCCAGGCCATCGATCTGACTGCCAATGCCCATCCAAAGGTTCATCAGGTCATCATTGCCTGTGGCTTGGTTGGTGCCTAGAGGCGTACCTGTGCCGTCATCTAGCTGTAGGACCGTCATCGAATACGAGCGGGGTGGATAAGCCGGCGACGTTGGTCCCGTCGTCACGCCAAGCGGATAGGCCTTGCCGTGTTTGACCAGACGTGCCGCTTGCAATACTTTTTCAGGGCTTAGGTTGTTAATCGCGCCCAATGTGTCCTCTGCGCCGTATTTAGAAGTAGGTACCTCTGCGTATGAGGTACTGAGAATGCAGGCAGATGCAGCTAATATGAGTAAGCATATATTTTTCATGGTGACTCCACTGATTGTTGTGAAATTAGTTGTGAAATTAGTTGTGAAAAATGCCGAGTTGCCTCGGCAGATGGTCTGCCACAGATGTCATCAGCCTAGCGTTGATCATCATAACAAAGGGACCCTTGTTCCCGCTTTGCGGCAAGTAAGAATAAACCACGTTACCGCGCTCAATACCAGAAAGAGGAAAAGGAAGCTTAGCGGGCATATACGGCCTTTAGGCAGAGTACCGAGACCAACCCGATGATTGTTCGCTTATAAAAAGAGCTGAGCCGTTTTATTACTCATGGTTAACCCCTGTCATGGTTAACCCCTGTCATGGACCCCTGTCGCGGCTTGCAACTACCGGCTGTTGACGTCCTTTTATACCCGGATGTCTACAGTCTGCTACGCGACAATCTTCTTCAGCTTGCCGTTCTCGCGTTCAAAAGTTAGCGGATATTCTTGAGGTCGTTCATGGCCTGACAGCCATTATTGGAGTCACAATCAAAGAGTTGGAAAAGGTCAGGCTTGGCAAGGTTAAAAGTAACGGCGGATTTGAAAAAGACATATTTCTCATTGCGGCAGACTCTTAAGGCGGCGCGTGGTCATTCTGACCTATAACAAAAGCTACAGGTGCTCTGAGACTTAATTCTAGGCTCTGTAAGGACATAATCGGGTTTGTAAATAGCGAAGATCAGTATCGTCACTCCTATGGCCCACACTGATAGGGGTTGGTGTCGCACACCGCATACAGATTCCAGCTACGTTCTTCCCGCTTTGACAATTGCGCAACAGCCCTGCGATTCGCTAAGCGACATCTGA
>JABIVN010000347.1 GCA_018667205.1 Gammaproteobacteria bacterium
AACATTGGGACGGCCGCAGGCCTTGATAATATCAGGTGCATGACCACCGCCTGCACCTTCGGTATGAAACGTATGGATCGTGCGATCTTTGAAGGCGTTAATGGTGTCTTCAACAAAACCTGATTCGTTCAGCGTGTCTGTATGTATTGCGACTTGAACATCGAAACGATCTGCAACGGACAGACAGTTATCGATCGACTGCGGCGTTGTGCCCCAGTCTTCGTGAAGCTTTAATCCCATTGCGCCGGCAATGACTTGTTCATCCAGCGGGCCAGGCAGGCTCGCGTTGCCTTTTCCCATAAAACCAAGGTTCATAGGAAATTCATCCGCAGACTGAAGCATTTTTCCCAAATGCCAGGCGCCGGGTGTGCAGGTAGTGGCGTTGGTTCCTGTGGCTGGGCCTGTCCCGCCTCCTAACATGGTAGTAATGCCGCTCATTAGTGCTTCTTCGATTTGCTGGGGGCAAATAAAGTGAATGTGGGCGTCAATACCGCCTGCTGTAAGAATCTGACCTTCACCGGCAATAATTTCGGTACCTGGACCAATAATGATATCGACGTCTGGCTGGGTATCAGGGTTTCCTGCCTTGCCGATCTTTAGAATGCGGCCTTCCTTTAATCCTACATCTGCCTTA
Source organism: Gammaproteobacteria bacterium (assembly GCA_018667205.1). Classification (GTDB taxonomy): domain Bacteria; phylum Pseudomonadota; class Gammaproteobacteria; order Pseudomonadales; family Azotimanducaceae; genus UBA9659. The sequence goes on from JABIVN010000347.1 coordinate 635, forward strand.
ACAATTCCCCAGTGATCCAGAATCAACGCATTGGTGATCACGGTATCGGCTGACTGCGCCCCTAAAGCCTGACTCTGTCCCATGCCGTCCCGGATGACCTTGCCTCCGCCGAACTTGACCTCATCACCATAGGTGGTGAAATCCTGCTCGACTTCGATGAACAGTTCAGTGTCTCCCAGTCGCACCTTATCCCCGGTCGTAGGGCCAAACATGTCCGTATACGCTTTGCGTGAGATTGTCGTCATCCTAATTCTCCAGTGGACCCATTACTTCGCCGCGGAAGCCGTAGATTGATCGGTTTCCGGCCACCATGACCAATTCAACGGTTCGAGAGGCGCCCGGTTCAAATCGAACAGCGGTCCCTGCGGGGATATTGAGACGAAAACCTCTTGCCTTAGCTCTATCGAACTCAAGGGCCATATTTGTCTCAGCAAAATGATAGTGGGATCCGACTTGAATGGGCCGGTCGCCGCAATTGCTAACGTCGAGTGTTAACTTTTCGCGCCCTGCGTTTATCTCAATGTCTTTGTCATCCAGAATGTATTCACCCGGTAACATGATATTGCTTCCTTTTACTAGACGATGGGATCATGGACGGTGACCAGTTTGGTGCCATCCGGAAATGTCGCTTCAACCTGGATTTCATGGAGCATTTCAGGGATACCGTCCATGACATCTTCGGCATGAAGAATGGTTTTCCCGTGGGACATAAGTTCAGCCACTGAACGGCCGTCTCGGGCGCCCTCCATGACCTCAGCTGAGATCAACGCTATTGCTTCGGGATAGTTGAGTTTCACGCCTCGCGCTTTTCTTCTTTCAGCGAGTAAGGCTGCGGTGAAGATAAGCAGTTTGTCTTTATCTCTGGGGCTCAATTCCATGTCGTTACCTTATGTTTTCCAAATTCTTGGCTCATAGCCTTTTGTTGAACCGTTAAAAATAGCGCTGTCGATCAGAAGCAGTCGTGCTTGTTGAAAACCACCTCTGCAGTTTTCTGCGCAATCGCCCAGATATCGCACTAATACAGTGCAACCTCGCAAGGTCACGCCCCAACAGGGTTCATGCAGCAGCGTTCGCAGCGCTAAAATTGCGCTTTCTGCCCCTATCTGTTGATTCTCCTTGGGTACAGCAACTAACGTGCCAAGGACGCTCGCACCGTTGAGCCCCCAGGCAGAGTGCCGGTTCGCGTCGGATACCTGCAACCGCTCTCTGTGGCAGCGTTTTTCGTCTCGCCAGATTTGTGATGCCTGCTCAATCGACCCGTGTGAAAAATTTTCTCCTGACGCACGTCTGCCTAATGTCTGGATTTCCCAACCCAGATAACTGCTGCTGGCATGCAGGGAGACTCGGTTGTCGATTTTGGCTTTCGCGCCATCGAAAAAAATCGTTTCCTGGGGCAACCATTCAAGATGGGCTTTCTCGCCGACATCAATGACTTGCACGACGCTTTGATCCAGAGCGTTCTCTGCACAGCGATAAGCTTTACCGGCAGAAGGAGAGGTGACTACCGTATGGGTATTAGCAGCGGCCAAAATTTCGACGAAAAGTGAGTCACCGCCTACGAGTCCACCCGGTGGATGCAATATATAGATGTGGCAACTACCGTCTGCCTGCGGGAAATGTTTTTGAACGCGAAGAGGACCAGAATGTTTCTGGAAAGTCAGCTTCGTCTGATCGTTGATCTGCGCCAAATGGACCGATAGTCTGGCAGACCAGGTGGGTTGGGGTGGGATCATTTGATTCACGTTTGTTGAAATAATGTCTGTCGGGCTAGAGATTGAGGGATTGTGTACCTGCGTTAGTCCACTATAGTTAATCCATGTCTGATTGTTAACCGAACCGACTAAACAGCAAGGTGCTTTTGAATAAGCTCGTCTGTTAATTGTTCCATTTCACCCGACGCTACAATCTGTCCTTTCTCCATTAGATGAAAATCCCTGCCTACTCGGCGTGCAAACGCGAGTTTCTGCTCGACGAGCAATACCGTCGTGCCACGCTCCTGATTGAGCAGGGTAATGACGTCTCCTATCTGTTTAACAATATTGGGCTGAATGCCTTCGTTAGGCTCATCAAGAATGAGCAGTTCAGGGTCAATGACCAGCGCACGTCCAATCGCCAATTGTTGTTGCTGGCCGCCTGAAAGATCGCCGCCGCGGCGGTTCATCATTGATTTTAGTACCGGAAACAGATCAAAGATAAATTCAGGGATTACTTTGGACTTGTCGGTTCTGCCAGCAAGTCCCACGCGTAAATTTTCCTCCACCGTGAGCTGTGGAAAAATGTCGCGCCCCTGGGGCACATACCCAACACCGAGTTTGGGACGTAACTCGGGTCTTTCGTTTGAGATATTCCTGCCGTTGAAAATAATTTCGCCTGATTTAATAGGCAATAGGCCCATCAGGCATTTAAGCAGGGTTGTCTTGCCGACACCGTTTCGACCCATCAGGCAGGTGCAGCTGCCTTGCTCAAGTTTAAGGTTTAGATCCCAAAGAATTTGCGATCCGCCGTAAAGCTGATTGATGTTCTGTAGTTCAATCACGGCGCTTCACCCAAATATACCTCAATGACTTCGGGATTATTCTGAACTTCGTCCATCGTACCTTCCGCGAGCACCGAACCTTGATGTAAAACGGTGACATCGCGCGCGATACTTCGCACAAATGCCATATCATGCTCAACCACGACGACAGTCCGATCACCGGCAAGGCTGGTTAGAAGCTCGGCGGTACTTTCTGTTTCCTGCGCGGTCATTCCGGCGACGGGCTCGTCAACGAGCAACAAGCGTGGTTCGGAAACCAGCAGCATGCCAATTTCCAGCCACTGTTTTTGGCCGTGCGATAGGGCGCCGGCCTGTTGGAATATCTGCTCTCGTAAGCCAACGGTATCTATTACGCTGGCAATCAAATCTGCCTGATGGCTTTGTAGTGTGTACAGAATATTGGAGAAAATTCCTTTATCCATGCGCAGGGCGAGTTCCAGGTTCTCGAATACTGTGAGTTGTTCAAACACCGTCGGCTTCTGAAATTTCCTGCCAATGCCTAGTTCGGCAATGTCAGCCTCGCTCTTGTTGAGCAGATCGTGCGTTTGGCCGAAATACACGGTTCCTTCGTCCGGTCGTGTTTTTCCGGTAATGACATCCATCAACGTTGTTTTACCAGCGCCGTTGGCACCGATCAGGCATCTTAGTTCACCGTCATCAATGTAGAGGTTCAAATTGTTTAGCGCTTTGAACCCATCAAAGCTTACCGACAAGCCTTCGACATAGAGTAGAACGGTGTGTGAGACATCCACAGCAGGTAGCGTTTTATCCAGCATGAAATCAAAAACACGATCTCGACGTATGGTTTCGCGAATCGCGTCCAGACCGCTCATGTGGCGACTCCTTGTGTACTGTTAGCGGTACCATCAGATCCTGCACCGGATTGCGTATCTGGATCTTCAGGTTTTTTCTTGAGTCTTGCGAACATCGAGAGAAGCCCGACCACCCCTTTAGGTAGAAATACGGTTACAACCACGAATAGGGCACCCAGGGCAAATAACCAGGCTTCGGGAAGGATTCCAGTGAATTGTGTCTTTGCGAAGTTGACGAGCAGGGCGCCAAGGATCGCGCCGTACAGCAAACCACGACCACCGACGGCGACCCAGACTACGATCTCGATGGAGTTTAGGGGTGAAAACTCGCCCGGGTTTATGATGCCTACTTGTGGCACGTACAAAGCACCGGCCAAAGCGGCGAGTACTGCGGAATAGACAAAGAGCCAGATCTTGTAGTTTTCGGTTTTGTAGCCGACGAATCTCACTCTGCTTTCAGAGTCCCGGATAGCCTGGATTACCCGACCAGCCTTTGACGACAGAATGAACTGGCTAACAAGATAAGCTATTGCAAGTGTCAGTGCGGTACACACTAGTAATCCGACGCGCGTGCTGTCAGCCTGAAGGTCAAACCCCAACAGTTCCTTGAAATCGGTTAATCCATTGTTGCCGCCAAACCCCATTTCATTGCGAAAGAAGGCGAGCATCAGTGCATAGGTTAGCGCCTGCGTCATGATGGATAGGTAGACGCCAGTAACGCGCGACCTGAAAGCGAGCCAGCCGAACACAAATGCCAGAAAGCCAGGAACAAACAAAATCATGATGAAGGCGAACCAGAACTGATCAAACCCTTGCCAAAACCAGGGCAACTCAGACCAGTTAAGAAAAACCATAAAGTCTGGCAAATCAGGGTTGCCGTACACGCCACGATCACCAATCTGACGCATCAGATACATACCCATGCCATAGCCGCCTAGCGCAAAGAAGGCGCCGTGGCCCAGGCTCAATATTCCACAATAACCCCAGACCACATCAACGGCCATCGCGAGCAGGGCGAAACTCAAGTACTTACCTAATAATGTGATGGTGTAGGTATCGACATGCATTGCCGACTCAGGGGGCACAAGCAGATTGCCTACTGCGGCGAAGGCGGTGCCAGCAAGCAACAGAATCAGAAAAATATTACCGCCTTTACTCGCTAGCATACTCTGCCAAATTCCAAGTCGACTCAGTCCGGATTGAATGTCAGTGCCTATCATGATTCAGCAGCCCTGCCTCGTTGCGGAAACAATCCGCGAGGGCGTTTTTGGATAAAGAGTACGATAAACACCAGTACACAGATTTGCGCCAGTACGGTGCCTGTTACGGGTTCCATGAATTTACTGAATATGCCTAATGAAAATGCCGCGACCAGTGTTCCCCACAGGTTTCCAACACCACCAAAAACCACGACCATAAAAGAATCGATGATGTATGCCTGACCGAGATTCGGACCTACATTGGTTAATTGGCTGAGTGCAACACCGGCGATACCGGCGATGCCGGAACCCAGGCCAAAGGTTAACGCGTCAACCAAACCACTACGAATACCCAACGCTTTTGCCATATCGCGATTCTGGGAAACTGCCCGAACATACAGTCCAAGGGCTGTCTTTTTCATGACCATTAACAACACGAAAAATACCAGGAGCGAAAAGATGATGATGTACAGGCGATTGTAGGTGATCGCAAGGCTAGGGTTGATTTGCAGTGCGCCAGCCATCCATTCTGGTGTGCTGACCTGCCGATTGAGTGGCGAAAAAATGGTTCTGACCGTCTGCTGCAATATCAGGCTAATCCCGAAAGTGGCCAAAAGAGTTTCAAGGGGGCGCCCCTTGAGGAATTGAATGACGCCGCGCTCAATCGCGATCCCAACGAGCCCGCAAACAATGAATGCAGCGGGTATGGCCATAAAGATTGAGATCTCGAGATGATTGGGAAATTGTTGCTGGATGACGTAGGTCGTGTACGCACCCAGCATGATCAGTTCGCCATGAGCCATGTTGATGACACCCATGACGCCGAAGGTGATCGACAGGCCTATGGCAGCGAGCAGCAGCACGGAACCCAGAGATAAACCGAAAAATACACGTTCGATAAACCCGTAAAAGCGGAGTTTACCGTCGATCTTTTTCAGCGCTGAAGTCGCAGCGTCAATAACCGACGTGTTTGTTTCCAGGTAGTTGCCTTTATCGTCGATCTCTACGAGTAACTGCAAGCGATTGCGAAC
>JABIVN010000039.1 GCA_018667205.1 Gammaproteobacteria bacterium
CCTTTCCTGATGCTGGGTGGGTGTTATCTTTGCTACGAGGGGTTCGAAAAGATAGCTTCTGTTTTTCTTCATCCCGAAGAACGGCTACTTGAGAGAAACGCAGCCCTGGCTGCACGGCATGATCCTACCGTTGATCTGGTCACCTTCGAGCAAGGAAAAATTAACGGCGCGATTAGAACAGACTTCGTATTGTCCGCAGAGATTATCGTCATAGCGCTTGGCACTGTGCAGGATTCAGCTTTGATAACCCAGGTGTTAACCGTCATCACGATTGCGGTATTAATGACCGTCTTCGTCTACGGATTAGTCGCGGGGATTGTAAGGCTCGACGACCTAGGTCAGCACCTGATAGATTCCGGTGGAGATTCAGGTTTGAGGAAATGGACCGGAGAACAGATCCTCGCTTTTGCACCCTACTTGATGAAAGGACTTAGCATCGTAGGCACGGCAGCAATGTTCCTGGTTGGCGGCGGTATTCTTGCTCATGGTATTCCGGTGATAGACGGGTGGTTCGAGCTACTCCTGCACCCGATCAGCGAACTGGCATCCATCGGTTCAATTCTCACAACCCTGGCATCCATGCTCCTAAACGGGGCGCTTGGACTCATTGTCGGTGGATTACTGGTCCCCATCGTATCCAGCGCATCGTGGGTGATATCGGCACTGCAAGCTTCGAAAAAACGCGAACTATAAAAAAGGCTCCCCCAGGAGCCTTTTCATAATTCTCTTATTTCGGCCGAGTTGCCGTAATTAGGTCGAGTTGCCGACCCAACTGCTCTAGAACGACTTACCGATAGTGAACACAATCGCTTCACTTTCTGTACTATCCCCGTCGTCGTCAAGCTCATCAGACAATTCATCGGAACTGAAGACCGCGGAAATACCAATATCGAAATCAGCGATAGACGTCCCGTAACCGATTTCAAAGTAGTCACCATCGAAGTCGTCTCCGAAGGTGCCATAGGTTCCATAGAACCCACTTTCACTTTCAACCGTTACCGCGAGAAAGTCATAGTCTTCTTCAGCGCCGAACCCATCCCATTCGCCGACCGAGTATTCCAAACTCACTACCTTGTAACCCAGGTTCAGGTTAATTTCTTCATAAGTATCATCAAACTCGCCGGTGTAATAATAACCAGTGAAACCCAGGCTGGCCGAAAAACCTGAATCAGTTTCAATGCCGTATCCAAAGTAACCATCAACTTCCAAACCATCACCGACGTCGGCCGTCCAGGCTCCGGCATAGAACCCGCTATTTTCATAGTCGATCCCGGCACTGGCTGAAGAATCCTTCTGTAGAATTCCACGATAATAATACTCAGATGCAAAACCGATGTTGTAAGACACTTCCCCCTGCGCAAGTGTACTCGTTGACATCAATGCGCTTCCTGCAAGCAGCGCCCCCGCAGCGATTTGAGTCAGTCTTTTCATTTTAGGCTCCTAAATTGTTTTATAAGGGTAGAACATTGTTTTATGAAGGTAGAACATTGTTTTATGAAGGTAGAACATTGTTTCCACCAGCCTCAATGCAAATGCCGGGCCAATCTAAAATAGTATTTATATATCAGACACTTAGGTTTACCGAAGAAACACTTTACGCGGACTTTCGCCCCTGATTGGTGCGCTGCACCGCACCAATCAGGGGCGCACCTCGGTCCGCGCTTCAAGTTCTGTGATTTTTGATATGGCCTTAAACAGTTAGACGACCGGCGGATCCAAAACACCTGCTTTAACCTGCAAGCAAGGCAACTCAATTCCCAACCACTGCGCGGACCATTCAGCGCGTTGCTACTTCGCCTGGAACTGCTTCACCTGAACCTAGTGATCAACCTGCTCTAGCGCCACCAGCGGATAACTTCGCCCGCGACTATTTGTCTAAACGCGCCACTCAACCTCATTGGCCCAGCCGTTTTAGAATGTATGTGAACAGTCACCAACCCGCTAAGTGCTGTCACATATGACATTCGTTGTTACCTGGCAAATAAGGGGCAACAACCCGCTATTACTGAGCAAGGCCCTTCGAGCCCCCGACCGATAGCCTGAGTTACTATCCAGCATGTTGCCAGCGACCGTTATCAGGGACCGCTTCATGACGGGCGTCATCGCGAGCCATTCATCAATGCCAGCACGAACCAGTTGCTCCTGCACGACTGGATCATAAGGAGATAACTCAACCGCCTGAGCAAGCGCGAACTCTGCCTCACCGTCAAACTCAAGGCTTACAAGCTTCAACTCAAAAAGATTCGCCCAGCCACTGCCAAGAAAAGGTTCTATCTCTGTTAGCGCCCGGGCAGCATTTAACCTGTCGGCCGGCACTGGGTCGAATCTTCCCAACCAGCTCAGAACCTTGGGATGCCGATTATCAACCTTTCGCGCCAAAGAGATTTGTGAGACTGATGACTCATCCCCTGATGCCCCGTGAAGGCGGAGCATGGTGGCGGCGAAAAGAATCATCGACGACTGCCAAAGAGAGAACACCAATACCGCGCCAAGTATCAGGCGCACTATCTTGCCCTCACTGACCGGATCATCATCAGTATGACCATCAGCATAAAACTTCCAAGAAACACGAATCCCAACAACATTAACTGATTAACACCAAAAGTGTTCCGAGGTGGCACTGCGTCAGCCACTAGCGCAACGTTAAAATCTTCGGTCATTCCCTCAAATTTTTTGACGGCAGCTTCTTTCGTCAGTTCCAGACCCTTAAGCTCGAGTTGCTGATTGACTAATCGATCAAGCTCAACACCCCTATCAACCAGCGCTTCATCGGCTTGTGACAGCTGCCCCTTATACTCAAGAGTTTTCAGTTCGAGACGCGCTCCGTAAGCACCGAGCGCTTCGTCCAATAGTTCAGTTGCTGCACGTATCTCAGCATGCTGCCCCAACATCCTCACATGCTGGGCACCATACCTTGCACTCAGTGCCGCAAGTTCGACCTTCAAAGCCTGGAGCCTTTGAGAGGTTCTCACAACGCCGGGTTCAGTCAATCTCCCTAGCTCGCGCTTGGTAACGGCCAGATGCTGTTCTCTGGACTGCTGCAGAGCGCTCGACAATCTCTGCCGTTGATTTTGAAATTGCGCTATCTCTCTATCAAGACGCGCTTCCTCTGCAGCAATGTTTATCAGCGCCGGATTCGTCTGCAAAAAAGCCAACAAATTGATGTTCGATTCTTCAACCGCTAAAAAAAGATAGGCTTTTTCCTCCGGAGACAAGCGTGCTTTTGCATTCCTCTTAAGGTACAAATGCGCCAAGTCGTTGGCCAATATCGATGCCGCTCTCGCACTTTGTGCCTCTACCGAAACATTCACCCAGTCGGGATCCGCACCCACACTGACCGTCAATTTTTCCTTCAGCAGGACAACCGGATCAGCACTGGCACTCATCAGCTGTTCCAACCAGCCCTCAAGCTTACCAAGGTCTGCTTTTGTTGTTCCAACCACACTTTGCAACAAATCACCGGACTGAATTTTTAACATAGCATCGGAATCGCCCTTAACAACCGCCGTAGCCCTGTATACCGGGGGCATCGCGGCAACGAAAAAGCCCGCCAATAACGTCACCGCGGTAGCCGTTAGTAATGCGTTCCAGAAGACACTGGCAATGGAGTTCATAATTCACGTATCAAGAAATGCTCGAGCAGCAGCATAAGTAGAATGCCGCTAAATTTCTAGGCGTGTTCAACGAGTCACCATAAAAACTCCTCAACAGGGTCACATACGCAAATCGCTAACTGAGTTACTATAGATCGAACATCTACAATGAAGCGCTTCATGCATTCAACAGCATTACAGCATAGGCCCGCGTTCGCCATCATCCTGCTGGTTTTAATCGTCAGCCCCTGGCCTCTGGGTAGCAATAGGGATTGGGCCTGGCCCGCGCTCGCCATCCTCTGCGGCCTCACTGCTCTAACGGCTAACTTTGGAATACGAAATCAGCTTTCTATACATCACAAGATCGTCCTTGCTGCATTCGGTTTTCTGGTGTGCTTCATGCTGTTCCAACTGCACGGCATTCCAGCGCTCATAGAGCCCACAACTCAATACTTTTACGGCACCCGAACCGACCTGACCAAAACCATCATGTATCTGGGCTTCTTTTACGCAACCGTGCAACTCGTAGACAGTCATGACAAATGCAGGATCGTTATCTATCTGGTCGTGATCATTGGATTACTACAAGCGCTGATTGGGGGCACCCAGCACCTAATGTTCGAATTACCAAGAGCCAGGGGAAGCTTTCCTAACCCTAACCACTTTGCCGGCTACCTAGAAATGGCGATCTGCCTGGCCATTGGAGCAATGATCGCTGACCGAACCAGCCCAGGGGCCACGAGTTCGCGAAGTATTCGCGCTACCACCGTCGACATCATCACCGGGCCACTCGCAAGGTTACGCCTGGTCATCGTCATCATGGTGATTGCACTGGTGATGAGTCGCTCACGGACAGGTAACTTCGCTTTCTTCTCGAGCATCATGATTACGGCAGCCATTGCTTTTTATTACACCCGCTCGTTCAGTCGCTACACCGCAATCTTGCTTGTGAGCATCCTGGCGATAGATGCCCTGATCATCAGTAATTATTTTGGCCTGGAAAAACTGGCTGAACGGTATCGTGAAACTAATATTGTCTCTAACGGCCGCATCGATTTACAGCACTACAACATGGCCGTGTTAAAAGACCATGTTTGGCTGGGTGCAGGCGCGGGGTCATATGAAGTTGCGTTTTCAGCCTATCGTGATGCGGATATTGCAGGGAAGGTAGCCCATACAGAGAACGACTATATAGAGCTTCTGATCGAACTGGGCATTATCGGATCGTTGCCTCTGCTAATCATTCTGATTGCTGGACTCCACGCTCAAATACGACTGCTGGGAGGAATAGCTCACCCATTCGAAAGGGGGATCGCCTTCGGGTGTCTGGCTGGAACCATTTCACTGCTCATTCACGGCACCGCAGATGTCAACCTGCAGATACCCTCCAACACCTTACTGTTTATTTTATTGTTGGCCATTCCGATGGCATTGGATCAGGCTAGCCAACAACGACGTGAACGCCTTTCTTAAGGCGCCTGACCCTTGTCGTGCTCATCATCCTGACCAGCGACCACCAGCGCTAGCACCTATCTGGCGCGCACACCGATACGTGCGTTTTCTAACAGCCTTTACTTGTCATACGAACTTGCCGATATTAACGCTTCGCAATCGTTTAAAGGAAGTCCCCATGAGATTTGGATTGTTCGGCATCAACACTGGCCCCTGCGGGGATCCAGACGTCATGCGCAATGTTTCAGTGGCAGCAGAAAATGCTGGTTTTGAATCACTTTGGACTGCCGAGCATGTTGTACTGCCAGACCCCCAGGCCCCCCCTTCGCCTGCCCCGCCCCTTGCATCGTTCATCCATCCCTTTACTGCATTGTCATTTATCGCCGCCGCTACCGACAAAATACTACTCGGCACGGGCATTACACTAATTGCCCAAAGGAATGCAGTCGTGCTAGCCAAAGAGACCGCTAGCGTTGACCAACTATCCAAAGGTCGCCTCTTGTTCGGCGTCGGCGCGGGTTATCTAAAACAGGAATTCGAAGCACTGGGCATTAATTTTGAGGAACGCG
>JABIVN010000348.1 GCA_018667205.1 Gammaproteobacteria bacterium
ACAAACTGACCGAGTTCACCACCGGATATTGTTCCCTGCAAAACTTCTTTCGCGCCGAGCCAAAGCACGAAGATCAATGCGCCAAACACGCTGGCGGTCGCAACGGTCGTTAACAGCGCCCGCACCTTTGTTCTCCGGACCGCTGTTAGAAAGCTTTCCTGAATAGCGCCCGAGAATCGCTCTATCTCAAGACCTTCGGCTGTGAACGACTGCACTGTTTCCGCATTACCGAGTATTTCCGTCGCCTGGCCGCTGGCATCCGCAATTCTGTCCTGAGTATCGCGCGAAAGCCTTCGTAACCAGCGCCCAAGCCCAAGAATTGGCAATACAATCAAAGGGAAGATCAGCAGAAGAATCGCCATTAACTTAATATTGGTGTACCCCAGCAGCGCCAGGCCACCGACAAACTGAATCGATGACCGCAGAACTATTGAAATACTAACGCCCGATACGGACTGGATGAGCGTCGTATCAGCTGTCAAGCGGGACAGGACTTCTCCGATCTTTGTCGTTTCAAAGAATGTGGGATCCATGTAGATCACATGCGCAAAGACCTTGCTTCGCAGGTCAGCGACGACTCTTTCGCCCAGCCAGTTAACGAAGTAGGCTCGCGCGGCACCAAAAGAACCAATGACCAGAGCGAATACCAGCAGGATGAAAAAATAGCGGTCTACATTCGCGGCATCTTCAACAGAAAAGCCATGGTCAATAACATTACGGACAGCCATAGGCATCGCCAGCAGCGCTGCTGAGGAGATGAGCAGCGCTAATATAGCAATCGCTAAAACGCCCTTGTAAGGCGCAATAAACGGCACCAACGATCTCAATGGCTGTAAGGACTTACCTTTTTCCCGATTTTCCGGGGCAACTTCACTCATAGTAGTTTCAGGGAGAATGCTAGATTTCTGGAGGGCGAAGCTTACCTGAAGCAAAGGGCTGCGTAGAGCTATTACTGCTAATGGCTTATGAATACCTTCCTAACGCCGACCAGAAAACTCATTTCGCTATACCTTTGTGGGCTACTTGCCCATTAACCTGTCAGAGATAATGCGCTGCATGATTTCTGACGTACCTTCAAATATTTTAGTCAACCGTGCATCCCGCCAGTAGCGTTCAACCGGATAGTGCGTGGTGTAGCCCGCTCCGCCCATAATCTGAAGACAGTCAGACGTGACCCGCTCAGACATCTCAGCTGCAAAATACTTCGCCATGGCTGCTTCCTTGTCGCAACGTCGGCCAGAATCAATTTCATTACAAACGTAGTACATCAGCTGTCTTGCGGCTTCAATTTCGGTTGCAGCAGTCGCGACCTTAAAGCGGATAGCTTGAAACTTACCGATGGGCTGCCCGAACTGCTCCCGTTCATTAGCGTAGTCGATAGCGACATTCATGGCACCCTGGGCGGCACCGATGGACCGTGCTGCCGTATGTGCTCGCGCCACCTCCAAACCCTGCTGGATACCCACGAAACCACCCTCCATACCCTTTGCCCCACCCGCTTCCAGCGGCGAATCAATGGCGGGAACGCGGACGTTATCGAAATGGAGTTCCCAGGTCTTCCAGCCGTGGTAACCAATTTTTGGTATCGGACTACCCTGAACGCCTTCGGGCAGCTGCCCACGCGGCTTCTCGACAGTGATACTTTGCATCCCGGCCTGACGACTTTCACCATCAGAATCTACCCGGCAGACCACACTGATAAAGTCGGCGCGATCAGCGAAGGTACACCAATATTTACTCCCGGTAATGACCCAGTCATCACCCTCTCTAACTGCACGGCAACTGACCGCCGCCATATCCGAACCTGCACCGGGTTCACTCATCGCGAATGCGCCCAGATAATCACCCGCCGCCATGCGGGCAACTTTTTCTTTCCGTTCGGGACCGAACCCAGGTACAGATCGATAGAAACTATTGCCCCGAGCGATGATACTGGCAACGCTCATCCAGCCTCTGGCGAGCTCTTCTGCCACCAGACAATACTCGAACACGCCAAGACCTAAGCCACCATGCTCCTGTGGAATCAGGATGCCAAAATACCCGAGCTCTCCCATTTTGTTGATCAACTCTCTGGGCATTTCGCCTTTTTCTGGATCAAGCGCATTCGCGAGCGGCAGAACTTCACGGGTTGTAAACTCCCTGGCGGTAGCTTGTATCAGCTTGCGTTCTTCCGTCATGTATCCCTGAGTGCTGCTCATTTTTTTCTCGACAGGTTAAATTCATCAAGGATCTCATCAGTGTGCTCGCCCAGCAAAGGCGGCCTCTGGTAGAAACCTGTTTTGGTTTTCGTGTACTTGATTGGCGATCCCACGATGGATACCTCCGGATTGTCGCCAGGTAACTGGAAACGGGTAATCATTTCCCGAATCGCTACGTGCGGGTCCTTATAGATATCACTGGCGGTGTTTACCGGACCACAGGGCACCAGACCGCCCAGCGCAGCAACTATCTCAGCTTTACTGACAGATGATGTCCATGCGGATATTTGTGCTTCAACGAACACCTGATTCGTTTTTCGCTTATACACATTCTTTGAACGCTCATCGTCGATAAGGTCTGGGCGGGTCATCGCCGCACACAAAATGTTCCAATGTTTTGAGCTCAACGCAGCGATCGCTACCGCACCATCGCTGGCAGGAAATATCCCAAAAGGCATAAGGTTTGGATGATGCTGACCCCTGGGCTCAAGCTCTTTTTCACCATAACTATAGTTTGCGATCACGGTCTCGGAAAACAGCAACATCGCATCGTACATAGCAACATCAAAAAACTGCCCCTCACCGGTCTCCCTGGCATTAAGAATCGCGGCAACGACACCCAACGCCATCAATGTACCCGGGTAAATATCACCGGCACTGACCCCACCAGGATACCCACCGGCACCATCTTTGGGGCCAGTGATACTGGCATGACCGCTCATGGATTGTGCGACAACATCATAGGCTGGCCATGACACGTAAGGACTTTCACCCGTCCTTGGATCGCCAAAACCTCGAACGCAGCCGTAGACAATAGCGCCGTTACGTTTACGTATATCGTCATAACCAGTACCCAGCTTATCCATGACGCCCGCCCGCATATTCTCAACAACGGCGTCAGCCTGTTCACACATCGACAGCAAAATTTCCTTATCGACAGGATTTTTCAGGTCCAGAACAATACTTCGCTTGTTTCGGTTAATTGATGCGAAGTAGCCTCCGAAGTCGACACCCGCAGGCTCATCTGAGCCCGGGTTGGCGTAATCAGGCGGGATTGGCGGAACGGTTCGCGACCAGTCTCCGGCAGGGGGTTCAACCTTAATGACATTGGCACCCAGATCCGCCAAAAGAGCAGTCCCAAAGGGACCTGACAACGCCATGGTGCAGTCAATAATAGTCAAATGATTAAGCGGCCCTGTTCGATCCGACATCAGGCTTCTCCCTCGCCTCGTTTCTTGATCAGCACCTGTCGCTCGCCCTCAAACACCACTGCTTTCTTCTGATTCAGACCCCAGTGTTTAAACGTCACCACGCCACCCTCTCCGGTATCTTCCTTAGCCAACACCTGAGTATAGGCATAGACGGTATCGCCGTGAAACACGGGCTTTTTAAATTTCAGATTGTTCAGCCCCAACTCCTTGATTGCATTTTCTGCCGTATCCTGTGTCGCCAGACCAATCACCATCGAGGCTGTAATAAAACCAAAAACCAACCGCTGGCCATAGGGCGACTTGCTCATAGAATCTTCATTCCAGTGACCCTGGGCTGTATTCATGACGAGTTTGGTGAGCAACTGATTCTCAACTTCATCGATTGTTGTGCCTCTTGCATGACGTATTTTTTGACCGACCTCAAAGTCTTCAAAATAATTGTTAGCGCTGGTGAGGGCCATCATGCCTGCTCCTCTTAGCGACAAAGTTGGTTCTTTGGTACTTTACGACGACGTCTCCCGACTGGTTTTTGGCACAGGTACCCCAGGTGACAATGCCCGTGTCAGGCCTTGAGGCTGATTCCCTTTTGTCGATGACTTCACTCACACAAGTTATGGTGTCGTTGGGGTATACATACGCCCCGAACTCAACCTCGTTAACGCCTAGAAAAGGCCCTCCCACTTCAGATAGGTCCTCAACCGACAAACCAATCACCGTCGCAAGCACCAGCATCGGATCAACCACCCTATCCCTGTGGCCTTCGGATTTAGCATATTCGGCATTGACGTAAAGCGGGCAGTATCGGAGCGCGATCGAGGAGAACAACATCGCATCACCTGCAGTCAACGTCCGCCCCCAGTGATGCTCAAACACCTGGTCCACTTCAAAGTCTTCGAACTGATTACCCCTTTCCCAGAGGGGAAATGTACTAAAATCAGGCTCGCTCATCGATTTCTCCTGTTGTCCTAATGACCCACATCATGTCAGGCCCTGACCTCTGAGAAAAGCCGTGATAGAGTGTCAGACAACCTACATTAGCCCTAAAAAAATGAATATAGACCTGCTCTCACCTAAAAGTTTCAAAGGCGGTCACCCGCATGACCAATATGACTGGCTTCGGGAACATGACCCTGTCTTTTGGCATGAGGAACCCGAAGGACCGGGCTTCTGGGCCGTGACCACACACAAAGATGTCTACGACATTGGCAGGAACGCTGCGGCGTCTTCTTCTGAGCCGACCATCATGATCCAGGACCCCGACCCCAAACAGGCGAACTTTTCTGGCGACGCGAAGATGATGCTGATGATGGATCCACCCGAGCACACTACCTATAGAAAGCTCATCAGCCGCGAATTCACCCAAGGCCCTGCTAAACACTACACCGCCCGCATTGAAGAACTCGCAACCAGGATCCTTGATGCGGTGATTGAAAAAGGCGAATGCGATTTCGTCTCTGAGATCGCCGGTGAAATGCCAAGTTTCGTGATTGCCGATCTAATGGGATTACCGCTGAACGATGGCCGCGAGCTTTATAAACTGACTGAGGTGATTCATTCCGCGCCCGAGTCGCTTCCAGAGGGAGCGATTGCGGGTGCCGTCTTAAAAATGTTCGAGTATGGTCAGGGCGTTATCAATGACAAACGCGCCAACCCAGGCGAGGACCTTGCCAGCAAGTTACTGGCCGCTGAAATGGATGGCCAAAAACTAACGGACGCTGAGTTTCTGCTGTTCTTTATGCTGCTGATTGATGCCGGCGGAGACACGACCCGTAACCTGGTTGCTACGGGCATGTATGAACTGCTAAAGAATCCCGAGCAACTTGCGTTGTTACAGTCGGATGTAGACAAACACCTGCCGGGCGCAAGAGACGAACTACTTCGCTTCACATCACCCGTGATCTACATGCGCCGAACGGTCACACAAAACATCGAGCTTCGCGGGAAATCTCTGAAAACCGGTGACAAAGTCGTTCTTTACTATGGTGCCGCGAATCGGGATCGAAACGTATTCGCCAATCCGCACCAAATGGACATCACGCGATCACCCAACAAACACCTGGCGTTCGGTGGCGGCCATCACGTTTGCCTTGGCCAGTGGTTTGCGCGACTCGAGATCGACGCAATTCTGAGGGAAGTACTTCAAAGAATGAGTGACATCCAAGTTAACGGCGACCTGGAGTGGATGCCGAGTAACTTTATCTCTGGCTTAACTCGCATGCCTGTTCAGTTTAAGGCGCGAGTTTAAGCCTCGAGTTTTACAGGACCGTTTATTTCAAGTTCCTTAGCTTGAATAAAGAGCTTGAATAAAGAGCTTGAAT
>JABIVN010000349.1 GCA_018667205.1 Gammaproteobacteria bacterium
CGCCACAACGACTGCTTTACCTGACTTAATGTACGGCTTCTGCAGGGTGCAGAACATGACTTAAGTGAAGAAAAAATCTCGCAACTGGATGAAGAGAGTAATACGTTTACAGACCGGGAACGGGTTGCGCTTGAGTATGCGGATAAGCTGGCGCTGGATCACCACAGTATCGACGATGATTTTTTTGATCGGTTGCATAAGCATTTTAGTGATGAACAGGTCATCGAACTCGGCATGATGATTGGGCAGTTTATCGGTTTTGGCCGACTGCTGGCGGTCCTGGATCTTGAGCCCAAGTTCTGCTCGGTCGACAGCGAAGGAGTCGATGGCCTGTAAAAAAGGGTTGGAAATCCCGGCCCTGAATGACGCCGTAGGCTCAATGACACCGAAGTCTGGTTGACGTCGAGCGTAATGTTTTGATCCGAAGCCAAGAAAATCGGCATTCTTGTGTTAATCTTCGGATTCAATCAAATCCTTTTCACAGAAATGGTTCGAGCGTTAACGCTAACAAGCTACCTTGTATTGGTGATGCTTTCGCCGATGCAGCTTATGGCGTGCGAAAAAATGACTGACCTTTCGGTCACTGGCACGGCGCAGGAAATGGGTGCCAAGCCCGAGCAAATGACGCCCGATTGCCACAAAAAACCTAATGTTCATAAGTTGGCCGATAGTAAGCTGGCGTTCGAGTGCTTTCTTAGTTGTGCATCGAGTGTTTCGTCAGTCTCTGACATGTCGATCGACTTTCAAAAACCATTTTTTGCCCAAGTACAAGTTGAAGCGGGAATCATCAATCACGTCTTACCACCGCACACCTCTCAATTGTTTCGACCACCTATCGTTTAGGCCGCCGAACGTCGGATCTATGTATTCGGCAACCAGGTAGTTATTCCCGAGCAGGTTCGGGATGTTTTTTAAACGATTAGGGAGATATCCCATGGCGAACGCCATCAATCCGTATGCGGCATGGTTGACCGTAGTTTTTGCTTTGTCTGCGTACTCGCCGGTTTCTGGCGCCAAAATTGACTCAAGCTTGAGCGTTTCCGAGGCCGTGTTAACAGCGGTAAGGGACAATCCCTCCTTGGCCCAGCTACGCGCCCGCTATGTGGCGCTGCAACAAATACCTTCTCAGGTCGGCACGTTACCTGATCCCATGATTGGCCTTAGTGCGATGAATTTTCCCGCGACCAGCTTTCATAGGCGACAAGAGCCGATGACTCAGGTTCAGCTAAGTTTTTCGCAAAACATTCCTTTTCCCGGAAAATTAAGGCTCGAACGCGAGGCGGCAGATTTTGACGCTCAGGCCGCAGGATTGGGTGTTGAAGAACTTCGTTTGCAAATCATGGCCAGTGTCAGAACGAGTTGGTGGCAGGCCTTCTATCTTGATCGTGCATTGGAGACTGTCCGCAGTAATCAGCAGCTGTTCAGAGAATTCATCCAGATTGCCAGAAAAAAATACGAGACCGGCACTGGGCTGCAACAGGATGTGTTGTTGGCGCAATTAGAGCTGTCAAAGCTCATTGACCAGGAAATAAACCTTGAATCAATACGTGATCATCAAGGCATAACCCTGAATATTTTGATGGACCTGCCGCAGCAGGGGAAGCTTGGTTTGGTGAGCGAAATGAAGCGGAATCTTGAAGAGGTCCAATCCAGGGAATATTACTTTAACAGAGCTGAAGCACGTCCTCTCCTACAGCAGAAGATGGTGCAACTGGAGGCCGCGAACAAACGACTTAACCGTGCGGAAAAAGATCGCCTTCCGGATTTCGTACTGGGTGTTAACTACGGCGACAGACGAGGCGACAATCCGGATGATCGTTCTCGCGATGACCTTTTGTCGGTGATGCTAGGCTTCAAGGTGCCGATTTATGCCAGCCGTAAACAAGACAAAGCAATCGCTCAGCGTACGTCTGAAGTTCAAGGTGCGGTTTACGCATCACAAGATGTGCGGGGCCAAGTAAGGGGTGCGATATCAAGGTCTTTAACTGATTACGCCAGGGCTCGAAAACAATTCGAGCTTTTTGAATCGAGCATCCTGCCACAATCAAACCTGACCGTTCAGTCGATGCTTTCCGGCTATCGTGTGAGCCAGGTTGATTTTCTTAATTTGGTCCGCGCGCAAAGTACGTTATTGAATTATGAATTACAGTACTGGCGAGTATTTGTTGAAGCCAAGCAATCCTTGGCACGTCTTGAAGCTGCCGTGGGAGAGGTAAATATCTATGAATAAGTTTTTTATTACACTGATCTTGTTTATTTTTGTGCTTGGTTTAGGCATCGGTATCGGCTCTTGGGTGTCGACGTCAAACCAGGACGGCCAACCAAAGGCGGCTGAGTCTGAACCGCTTTTTTATCGAAACCCGATGGACCCTACCATCACTTCGCCGGTTCCCGCGAAGGATGGGATGGGGATGGACTACATCCCGGTGTATGCAAAACAAGAAACCCGGCCAGAAAAGGTGGTGTTGTTCTACCGCAATCCGATGAACCCCGAGATTACTTCACCGATTCCAGCTAAAGGATCAATGGGGATGGACTACATCCCGGTGTATGCAAAACAAGAAACCCAGGCAGAAAGGGGGGTGTTGTTTTACCGCAATCCGATGAACCCCGAGATTACTTCACCGATCCCAGCTGAAGGTTCAATGGGGATGGACTACATCCCGGTGTATGCAGATAGGCGTTTGACGGTTGAGTCGGCGGGCACGGTAACGATCGACCCTGTCGTTGTCCAAAACATGGGCGTTCGTACCAGCACCGTACAAAGGAAAAGCTTTGCCAGAACTGTTCGCGCGTTGGGGCGCGTGGACGTTAATGAGGAACGAATACTGCGGCTTCACCCAAAAGTAGAGGGCTGGGTCGAAGAAATATTCATCGATAAATCTGGAGAGATGGTGGCAGAGGACGATATTCTGCTGGGGATATATTCCCCGAAACTCGTGGCCACTCAAGAGGAATATTTACTCGCGCTTGCGTCGCAAGAGGCCGTCACTGAACTCACGATAC
>JABIVN010000350.1 GCA_018667205.1 Gammaproteobacteria bacterium
ATTATTGATCTGGTTCAGGGCGATATTAAGGAGCATTTTCCGGTAGCCGGCATACCGCTACGCGGCGACATATTAGGATTTGGCACGACCACCAGCATTGATAATGGCGAACTCACCTTTATTTATGATGAAACCGATGCAGAAACCGTTATTTTCAAGTGTCATGCCAACACTGGCGGGATTCACAAGGTGTGCCCCGGGGACGGCAGTGACCATTTCCCTTATGTATGCTTTAGTTCTGACGCTACCGACATGGGTTATCCCATCGATTTGTTATCGCTGAATTCGACCTCCGACTGGCGATTGGCTGATTGGGTTGAGGCTGCTATCGATAAGCTCGACAAACCAGCTGATTTGTACGGCGTTAGAGCTAAATGTCATTGGGACGACCTTGTTATTACTGTGGCATCCAAACTTTGTCTAAACCAAAGCAGTCGCAACACCAACAGCGGAACAGCTGGACTTGGTTCCTCTATCTACGATTCGTTGCAGCATTATTTGCTATCAGACGAACCTTGCCCCGAAACGGCATCCGGGATCCAATACCTTGGTGATGCGCTGGATTGGGATTGTTGTGGCTTTTTTGATACTCAACCAGAAAAAGGTCGAGTCACGGTGGCACAAGCCGGCGCGAATTTACATATTCATGGGGTGAGCCTAGATCATAGGTACGGCGGACACGTCCATCACGAGCACAGTCGTACTCGCGTATTACGCGTCGATGAATTAATGATTTATCCGATTGAAACCATTAACCAGCTAGGCTCTGACTTGGCAATCACTGAAATCGAATTCGACGCGGGTGAATTACGTTTTCAGGTGTCCAACTGCGGCACCATGGATGTCAGCGATATCGGTATTGATGTGGTTCCAGATAATCTTTATAGCGAGCGTCAATACCTGCGCTTACCTTGGCTGGCAGCTGGCGAGAGCGAAGATTTCACCGTTGTTTTATCGCTCGCCAAAGGCTCCCACCAGGTTCTGGTTGCAGTAGATCCGTCTGGAGACATTATAGAGCCAGAGGCTGACCGCGAAAACAATCGAGTTTTTCTCGATTGTGTTGTCGATTAAGGGGTTCAGACAAGAAAGCGCTCCTACGCGCAGTAATGCCAATACACAGGGCATTACCCTGTCACTGAAAATAGCTGGATTCGCTTGCCGTTGAATTAGATTGTGACGAAGTTCCGACTGACGACCGGGGAACTGGCGAGTTCTCTTGACCAGACGTCATGTCGACTGAAGTGGAGAGATCTCTACCCTAAGCATTCGCGAGCATGAGATTTCTCCACGTCGCTCCCTTCGAGTCATGTGGACGTTGTCGTGGACGTTGTCGTGGACTTCGTCGTGGACTTCGTCGTAGACAAACCGCAACAAGATATCTATCCGGGCAGGTTTTTATCGCCGCGTTAATTTCGCACCAGACGGTTGGTGCTAGTGTTTCTGTTTCGTATACTCAGGTTTCGCGTCTGCAGAGTAATACCCAGTGCCTATACCCGTGATACTTGACACCGACATCGGCTTTGATGTCGATGACGTTTGGGCACTTGCCTTTCTTCTACGGTGCCCCGAAGTCGACGTTAAGTTGATCCTGACCGATACAGGAGATACTCATTATTCAGCGAGTCTTGTCGCAAAGTTACTTGAGGTTGCAGGCAGGACGGACATACCTGTCGGCGTTGGCATTCCTCTTGACGCTTCGGCGCGAACCCATTCGGAATGGCTTGGCGATTACCAGCTACAGGATTACCCGGGTACGGTATACCTGGATGGTGTTGGTGCAATTTGTCATACAGTGATGAGTTCACCGACTACAGTCAGCATCATTAGTATCGGCCCTGTGCCTAATATTGCCGCGGCACTGGCACGTGAACCGCGGATGGTAAACAATTCAAAATTTGTTGGTATGCACGGGAGTATTCGACGTGGCTATCTAGGTGCTGACAAGCCAATGCGAGAGTACAATGTTAAAAAGCACTCGATGGCCTGCCAGAAGGTCTTCGCAACGCCCTGGGATCTAACGATCACACCGCTGGACACCTGCGGCAATGTTTTTTTACAAGGCGATAATTTCGAACGCCTGAAAAAATCTTCCGACCCACTGGCCCAGGCTGTGATCCAAAACCACTTTGCCTGGTGCGAAAACGTAAAAGACTGGCCGATTCTTTCGCACATGAACCCCCAGCTACAGTCTTCACTGCTTTACGATACTGTGGCGGTGTATCTTTCCTTCAGCGAATCTCTTCTTGAAATGGAACAACTTCCCATAGTTGTGACCGATGATGGCAAGACTTTGGTCGACGACCGTGGACAACGGGTGAACTGCGCGATGCAATGGAAGGATCAAGCCGCCTTTGAAGCCTTGCTGACCAAACGTTTGTTAAATGAAGACACGGAGTAAAGATCATTGACTGAACAGCCCAATGTCGTCTTTCTTTTTCCAGACCAGTTACGAGCGCAAGCGCTAAGTTTGTATGGTAACAGCGCTTACGTTGAAACACAGATCGAAACACCCAACATCAACCGGCTTGCAGATCGGGGTGTCACGCTAGACAACGCGATTTCTAATTGTCCTGTCTGCACACCCGCTCGCGCGATGTTGGTCACGGGCAGATATCCCCAGAGCACCGGCCACCTGATCAATTCAACGCGTACCCGGCATTCTGAGATCTCTATCGCTGATGCGTTTGCTCATCAGGGCTACCGCACCGCCTGGATCGGGAAATGGCACTTGCATACCGGCCACTGGCCCGCCCTGAATCGGACGCCGATGCAACCCGACTGGGTTCCCAAAGGCCGGGATCGGCTAGGATTCGAATACTGGCGCGCTTACAACCAACATATGGTGTACTTCAATGGCTTTGTCCACAAAGACGACTGGAACTACGAGCGCTGGGAAGGTTACGAAACCGAAGGCCTTCTAAACTACGCTCTCGAATTCATGAACGAAGCAAAAGATGATCCTTTTCTGATGTTTCTATCCCCGCATCAGCCGCACTACACACCAGAAAAGTTTGCACCCGATTGCTTCTATGACAGGTTGCCAGACGAACTGGTGCTACCTGATAACGTGCCGGGCGCAATGCTAAAAGCCTCAAAAGAAATGTACCGCCATTATCTGGCGATGATTTTAGCCATTGATGAAATGCTAGGCAGATTACTGGACTACCTGGAAAAAGAAGGATTAATCGACAACACCATTCTAGTGTTCTCTTCAGACCACGGCACACAGGGTGGTTCGCAGGGTGTTAACCCCTGGTCCAAGAAAAACCCGTATGACGCGTCAATCCACATACCCGGCATCATTTCCTATCCTGCAAAAATTACACCCGGCACACGTAACAATACACTCTTGTCGCTGGTCGATTTTTTTCCCACGCTGTGTGGCTTGGCAGGTGTGCCAGTCCCAAAGACGGTAGAAGGCACAAACCTGGCGCCCAGCATTGTAATGGGAGAGCAGCGAGACGCCGTTGAACCTGAAAGCGTTTTCTTGATGAACTTTTCAAAATACTTTGACTGGTTTCAAAACGGCGCGGAGTGGCGCGGGGTACGCACCCTGTCTCACATGTATTGCAAGCGATTATCAGGAGAAGAGGAGTTGTATGACCTGAGCGCTGATCCATTGCAGAGACATAACACAGCGTTAACTGACCCGGGTCAACTTGAAAAAATGCGCGCGCTGCTGGAAATGCATCAGCGTGCCAGAGCCGATGAACTGGTCCCCTGCACAGACTGGCAAGACTGGCTGGACGAACAAAGACGGGTTGTTAGAAACGCAAAAGGCGAACTCAGTCATCCCGAAACACCTCCAGACTGGTCACTGCTATAGTGACGCCAGCGGTGCTGTTTTCAAACCGCAGAGAAATAACTCCAAGAGACTGTTGGAGCAAACCTGAAATACATTGAGGAATGATGACGGTGGAATCAACTTATCCCCTGGTCTTAACGACTGAAACGATACAAACCTTCCGGGAACGCGGTTACGTGCTGACAGAGAACGTGTTTGAGCATTTAGCGCTAGCGCGTCATGCCACCAGTGTCGACAAAGAGGTGGCAAAAAGGACCTCATCGGATAAACGAAATATCGATGAAAAGTCTGCATACGAACAATCCTTTCTGCAGTGCATGCGTCTTTGGGAGACCTCTTCTGACGTTCGTGCTCTGACCTTTGATCCAGGACTTGCAGGGATTGCGGCTCAATTGTTAGGCGCTTCTTCCGTAAGGCTTTGGCAGGATCAAGCCCTGTACAAAGAACCTGGCGGCCGGGAGACAGATGCCCATCAAGACCAGACGTTCTGGCCAATTGGAGAGGTACCACTTGTGAGTGCCTGGATACCCTTTGATGCCATTGAAAAGTCGAATGGTGCGATGTCATATGTGCCTGGTTCTCATAAAGCTGGCGCGTTGCGTCCTGTTGATATTACCCATTCGACAGAACCGTATAATATTCTTGCTGATCCGGCACTAAACGGGCTGTCGCCTGAATCTACTAATGTAAACTTGGGTTCTGTCGTCTGGCATTCAGGATTCACTGTCCATCAAGCCGCTGCCAACGCCTCAGATAGTGCTCGTCGGGTTTTTACCGTTATTTATTTCGCCGATGGTTTCAGGCGCATCAAGAACTGGCCCGTATTTCCGCTTGATCGAGCCAAGGTTGGTGTGGGTGAATTGATGCAAGGGGAAGGATTGCCCGTGGTTTGGCCATCCCCTGATCAGTTACCGGAGCCGCCTGAACTGTTGGGACAAAGTACTGGCCCGCAGCACTTGGCAATCCAATAACGACCAGCGCGTCCTGGCGTTAATCCCAAGCCCGTTGAGCAGTCTAGTTAGCCCAACAACCGGTGCCGGGCCCTTTCTGGAGGGACCACGCTATTAACAAAAGCATCACAGACTCTACAGGGCCGGGGAACCATTGATATGAATATCGGACCGTCCCTAAGAGACCGTGATCAGTAATGGGAACGCCGCTTCGAGCCGCTGATATACTCGCTACCAGTGCAAAATGTCACTTGTTCTGACGATCTTGTTCTGACGATCTTGTTCTGACGATCGGTGTTAACCAGTGATGACCGCGGATCGCTTTTAGGTTCACAACCTTTTGTGATCTTAGCTTCAGAGAACAAACGCGTTACTGACAAATTTTAAATTAGACATTATTTCAATTAGACAATAAAAGGAATATCGCTATGGGACCACTAAAGGGAAAACGTGTCATTGAACTTCAGGGCATTGGGCCTGGACCATTTTGCGGCATGATGCTGGCCGATATGGGCGCAGAGATTATTCGCATTGATCGGTCCGCTAACGTTGGACGTGCGGCAAACGTAAACGACATACTCGCCAGGGGCCGTAAGAGTATTGGGGTAGACCTTAAGAATGCAGACGGTGTAGAAACCGTATTGAAACTCATCGAGTCCGCTGACGTGGTGATTGAAGGTTTTAGACCCGGCGTTATGGAACGATTGGGCCTTGGGCCCGATG
>JABIVN010000040.1 GCA_018667205.1 Gammaproteobacteria bacterium
ACCGTTTTAAATAGCGATCAGAGTTTGAGAAATTGATAGATTGGATTGAAAGATTGAAAGATAGATCCTTTTCTGCAGACGGTGAGCTACGAAGTGTTCTTTAGAGATGGTGCCTACAACTTAGCGGTAAGGTGATTGCGTGACATTTAGAGACTTTGAAAACACGGCTGCGCCAACCGTAGGCGAGTTTTATCGACTCAATCACCGATATCAGACCCTTGGTTTCGCGTGTGCAAAGAAGGCAGAATTCGCAAGTTTGTCGCGGGGACCAGCAGGTGTCTGGGAAGTCTGCGAGCGACTCAACATGCTGGTTGATGCCAGTGACACCGATACTGATTTGTCACAACTGGAACATTTACTCCAGACTGCGGAAGCAGCTCGATGTGATAACCAACCTGACTGGCTGGTATTGACCGGACTGGTGCATGACTTGGGTAAAATTCTTGCGCTTGCGGGTGAACCTCAATGGGCCGTTGTCGGAGATACCTTTCCCTTAGGTTGCCCTTTTGACAAGCGCATTGTGCATAGTGAGTTCTTCAAGGACAATCCTGATACCCGTGTCGCACGATTTCAACAGGGAGCGGGCATCTATAAAGAAGGCACGGGTCTGCGCGATGTCACCATGTCCTGGGGGCACGATGAGTATATGTACATGGTGGCGAAACCCTATCTGCCAAAAGAGGCGCTATTCGTTATCCGTTATCACAGCTTCTATGCTGCCCATGATGAAGGCGCCTACGATTATCTGATGAATGATGAGGATCGTGAATTGATGAACTGGGTCAGGTTGTTCAGGCAGTATGATCTGTATTCGAAATCGGAATCCCCACCCGACACAGTAGCCTTAAAACCATATTACACAGAGCTGATTAGACGGTTTTTTCCGGAAACGATTGAATGGTAGTGGGCCTCGAGTATTTAGCTTGAGAGTGTGCCTGGGGAGTGTGCCTGGGGAGTGTGCCCGGGGGAGTGTGCGTGGGGAGTGTGCCTGGGGAGGGTGCCAGGAGCGTTTTCCTAGCGTTTTAAATGATCGTGGGTTTTGGCGTGACGTCATGATCATTTACGCTCATGATGTCGGTGTCAGGGGAATTGATCTGCTACATGATCGTTATATTGTGCGTTGTTTCTGATCGGGGATGTAACACTTTTGGTAACCGTTCGTCTCATTTACATAGGCGTTCTTTACATAGGCGTTCTTTATATAGCTTTCCTTTACACAGCTGTCCTTTAAATACTGAAAGGTTGATCAACAAATTGAATACGTTAAAGGCTCAAGTAATTTTATGGTTTTCGCTCCTGCTTTCTGCGGGTGTACAGGCCGAAACGGCAGTTTTCGCGGGTGGTTGTTTCTGGTGTGTGGAGGCGGCATACCAGGATCTCGAAGGTGTCACAGGCGCCGTATCTGGTTTCACCGGAGGGAAACTCAAAAACCCAACCTATAACGGTAACCATCGTGGCCACTACGAAGCCGTGGAGGTTACCTATGACCCTGCTGTCGTAAACTACGAGCAGTTATTGGAAGTTTTCTGGCACAACATTGATCCGTTCGATAATCGTGGGCAGTTTTGTGACAAGGGGCCTAGTTATCGTAGTGCTATTTTTGCGACTGACGAGCAGAGATCGCTGGCAGAGGATTCAAGAGAACGGGTGGTAAATCAGTTTGAATCGGCAGTTGTTGCGACCGAGTTGCTGCCAGCTTCTAAATTTTGGCCAGTTGAAGCTGCGCACCAGGATTATTATAAGAAGAATCCGGTCCGCTATCACTTTTATCGTACCGGTTGTGGTCGGGATCGTCGGTTAAGCCAGATATGGGGCGATGCCGCCGGCGGCCACTAGTGTGCTGGATGCATAAGCTCAATGCTGTCGAAAAACACGAACTGCGCGGTTTTTTCCGGCGGGGATACACGCTTTTTTAATCTAATATTTAGGCGGTGTTTAGGTGTTTAGGTGTTTAGGTGCGGGCCTATTTCTCTTATTCCTTTTTTAGAAATCGAGTTTTTTAGAAATCGGGTTGGTTCGACGACGGTGATCTATGAGGACAGATACCCCGACGATTCTAATCCCGGCAGGACTGCCAACAGCCAAGGTCATTCTATGGGTAAGATCATCGCCTAGAATGCATTTGTGGAAGTTGCGGAAATCAGTGGTCGATGGGATGCAGTTACCTGTTGTTCCTCGGACAATGTTGGCCCAATTGTTTCTAAGCACCAGAAGAATTTTGGCCCCTGGCAGCATCAAATCGAAGGAATGTTGCTTAGTAAGTGCGACCAAAACTGGGTGTACCGACCCTGGTTTCCGGTCGATGTCAGGGGTGACGCTAATTGCCATATCGGATTGCTGGAGAGTACTGAGGTTGATAACGGCGATCGGTTTATTGCCGGGCCTACAGATGCAATGGATGTCGCTGATGTGTGCGCGAAAATTGACAAGGTGCTCCCTGAACTTTCCTTTGAGGTCTCTGAGTCGGTTGAAATACATCCGAAAAAGATCCAGGTGCACGAAGAAAAGTATCGCTCAATCTGGAGGGGCTTTGACTGCAGAAATGAGCGAATACAGGCAGTTACGGGGGTGGCGTTCAAGCCCTTTGAGGATTCTCTGCGAGACTGGGGCGAATCGCTTGTTTTGATTGGTGGCGTGAAGCCGCTTTCGATTAAGGATTAGCTGCAGCAATGCCCGGATCGTTATATCATCGGTTGTCATGACGAACCAAAAACTCACAGCCCTGATTGCGTTCGTGGTGGTGCTGGTTGTTGGAACCTTACTGTATCGTGACTGGCCGCAGTTACGTGCAGAAGATTCATCATTGCCCGTCCCCGAAAAATCCGCTTCAGAACCGCAGCGAAGTACCCAGGTCAAAGCTACATTGACCGAATGCAATAAGCGTCCTGGCGCCAAGACATCAGCGAAGGGCCATATTACTAATGTTGGCAATGTGGATCTGCATTATGTCAGTGTTAAATTACTGTGGCTGAACTCAGCAGGGTTGTTAGTTGAAGCAAAAGAAACCTACGTGCTTAATAATGAAATTCTGCCCCCGGGCGAGTCCCGGCAATTTATGGACTTCACCCAAAAAGTTTCAGCGGTAAGATGTAACGTAGAAACCATTGACTGGTGGTAATCCATCACCACCCCTTAAGGAGAATAAGATGAACGAAACCCGCGATTTTGTCCTTAACCAGACAATGCTCAGGATAAAAGATCCGGCAAAATCAGTGCCTTTTTACCAGGACGTGCTGGGTATGGTATTGATAGACAAGTTTGACTTTCCAGAGATGTCTTTTTCCTTGTACTTCATGGGGTATCCAACGGAGGCGATACCTGAGGACCGAGCCAAACGTGCCAAATGGTTGTTCGAACAACCCGCGCTACTGGAGCTCACTTATAATTATGGGACGGAAAACGATGACACGTTGAGTTACCACAACGGCAACGATGATCCACGAGGCTTTGGCCACATTGGTGTTTCAGTACCGGACGTATACAAGGCCTGTGAGCGGTTTCAGGAAATGGGTGTTGAATTCGTGAAAAGACCCGACGATGGGACGATGAAAGGCCTTGCGTTCATCAGGGATCCGGATGGTTACTGGATTGAAATACTTTCTCCCAGTGGGTTGCGCGACTTGATTCTTGAGAGTGCCGGGTAAGGATCCGTTTGCAAGACTATTGATTTCCGCACATCATGGGCGGAAAGACTACATTGGAGAGTAATGATGAGTGAACAACGATCTTCCTTTCGTCGATTTGATGAATGTACGAAAGAAGACATAAAGGCCATTGGAGCGAATGCCAAAGCTTTTGCCGATGGACTACCCGACAGAGTGCTCAAGCACCTGAAACTGTTGGATGGTGATTTTGGTGGTTTTAATGTCGATAGGCTTGAGCACAGTTTACAAACGGCAACCCGGGCTCATCGCGACGGCCGCGATGAGGAATATGTCGTGTGTGCGTTACTGCATGATATCGGTGACACGCTTGGTACATATGACCACGGAGCGATAGCCGCTGCGATTCTCAAACCCTTTGTCTCGGAAGCGAACCAGTGGATGATGGCAAACCATACTGTTTTCCAAGGGTACTACTACTTCGATCACATCGGTGGGGACAAAAATGCGCGGGATGTTCATGCGGACAATCCTCACTTTGAGTACACCAAGGAATTCATTGAGAAGTACGACATGCCGGCGTTCGACGAGAACTATGATTCTATGCCGCTCTCAGAATTTGAACCTATGGTAAGGCGCGTTCTTGTTAAGGGCTCTCGGTAGGGCATCGCATTGAATCGGCAGGGCTATTAACAAAGATAGTGGTCAGGCTTGAGGTTTTGGACGTGGTGACGAGTTGCTTGTCTAGGGCGCTTACTCATTCTATAAAAGTCTAATCATAGAAGTCTGAACATAGAAGCGGACTGTTTCCGTTGTCCAGTCGATCGAGTTCAGCGTTAGTCGCGGGTCGAGTTACACAAGTGCAAGGGCACGGATTTGATCTTGGCGCTCACCCTCCTGTGGGCGCTGTTTTTGGATTAGATATTGGTTGTTGTTAAAAGGGTGCCGCTGAATTGTCTCGGCCCCCCAGGGCAGCAACAGATAGGGAGGTCAGATGAACTTTGAAGACTTTACAGAAATCACCAGGCGGCGCTATGAATATGCTCAGGGGATTGATACCCGGGATTTTACCTTGTTGAGATCCATCTTCACGGAAGATATCACGATGGATTTCGAGGACTACAGCGGCCAGCCCTCCTCGAGCCTTAAAGCCGATGACTGGGTGGCCGGTTGCAGGGTTCTATTTACCGGTTTGGATTCGACCCAGCATGTCATGAGTAACCCTATCGTAGACATAGAGGGCGCGCGGGCGCAGTGTCGGATGTACATGAAGGCGGAACATTTTCTCCAGAACAATCAGGGCAGCGGGGACTTTGCCCTTGGTGGTTATTATGTGGACCAGTTGGAGAAAGTGAATGGCAAATGGCTGATTAACACGGTTACCCTGAAAATTTTATG
>JABIVN010000351.1 GCA_018667205.1 Gammaproteobacteria bacterium
GCAAACTCTTGGTGTCAGCATCTCAGGAGTCCTCGCGTTTGGTGGAATCGGTGGCATAGCCGTTGGTTTTGCCGCAAGGGATCTGCTAGCTAATTTCTTTGGCGGCTTGATGATATACATGGATCGGCCATTTGCGGTGGGTGACTGGGTCAGGTCTCCTGACCGCAATATTGAAGGTACCGTAGAACAGATTGGTTGGCGACTCACGCAGATACGGACCTTTGATCAGCGACCGCTGTACGTACCCAATTCAGTTTTTGCGACGATCGCGTTGGAAAACCCTTCCCGAATGCGCAATCGACGAATCAATGAAACGATTGGTCTAAGGTATGACGATGCCGGGAAGGTGCAGGTGATTATCGATGATGTAAGAAAGATGCTGTCGGAACACCCTGACATAGACTCGGGCCGCACACTGATCGTCAATTTAGACAGCTTCGCCGACTCGTCTCTTGAGTTCTTCATCTATGCGTTTACAAAAACGGTTAACTGGGTGGAATTTCACCAGGTCAAAGAAAGGGTGATGTTGGAGATTATTCAAATTGTTGAGGGGCACGGGGCCGAATTTGCGTTTCCCACTCGAACCTTGCATGTTGCCCACTCAGGACCTCAGGTAGAGTCCTGAGTACGATGAATGGTATCGTCGTTGGCCTGGTAGAGTCGTACGATTAGCTGGCCGAGTGGTGGTTCCCCAGAATAAAAGTGATCCCAGACACGAAAAGATAGGTTCAGTAATGTGAAACTTAACCTTCGCAAGGGGCGATAAAGTAAGTCATTTCCTTGGGCAGAAAAACCCTTACGCTACAGCCGGTGATAGGCTATTTTGGGGAATTCTAGAAGCCGTAGCTTCAAACAGAAACCTTCGTCCAGTGGTTACAGAACAACGATCTGGTGATGGCGCTTAATGCGAAAGTTGACAAGACATGCAGTCGGTCGACGAAAAGAAACGCCTGCAGGTTTCGCTTTAGAGCCGATGTTATTGTCGAGAGTCGAAATAACGAGGCTACTCAGCCTCAGGCGTAAAGCGATTGATCCTGACGACGATACCGAACAGCGGATGGTCAATATAGTGCAGTTCGTCACTGCGCATTCGGCGGGACTGTAACATAGGGAGTGTTCTTGCAGCGAAGTATTGGCTTCGTTCGCGCTCAACTTTAACCAGTTCTTGATGCTGCGAGAGAATTTCGTCAGGCAATGCGGACTTGAATCCCGCCATGAACGGGTTTGATTCGCCGGCCCTGGGTTCGAAGAGGGTGTACCAGAGATTGGTCTGGAGATGTAAAAAGCGAGCGCGTGTGAAAGACAGGGTTCCTTCAACTTCGAAACGATCGCCGTATCGCTGGCCGGCCTGTACCAGCACAGGCGTTGGTTTGCTGCCAATGGGCTGCACCCAGGATTGGTGGCTAAGGACGTTAAATCGTGAAGATCGTCGCAGGCTGCGCAGGATCGCCTGCAATGATGAATCAGCCTCTCTGCTGCTGAACGCCAGAGCGCCTTGTGAGTTTTCGTCGCTCTGTGCTAGCGCAGCGTCGATGATATCTTCCACAGATAGAGCTACAGGTACACCACCACTGGCTGCTTCATTGGAGGCGTTGCCTAAACCACCGCTTGAATCTTCGCTTGAGTCATCGTCAGACCTACCAGTAACGCGTTCGATCACCCGCCGGTTTCTGTTCCGGTTGCTTTGTCCTTCAAACGCAAAGTCGTTGTTGCTGAGTTCCTGCGCCAGTTCAACTGTTGCGGTGGGTAGCGATGCATCAAGGTGTTCAAGTTGCGAGAGTTTGAATACGTCACCTTTAGTCACGGAGATAACCTCAGCAGGGTAAGTGCTGGCCACTTCAGACCAGTTTTCTTCATCCAGGTCTGCGGCTTTCGGCCTGAATAAAATCACATCAATTTGGTACCAGCCCTGAAGCAGCTCTTGCCCTTGGGCAACTAGCGGTTTGAAGATCATTGCCGTAAGCATGAATACGGCGGGTGTTAGATATTTAACTAGCAAGGTTAACTCGATTGTTGCCCAGTCGTTCCAGCAAACGTTCAACTTTAGTGAATCGGGTATCTATGTTTTCCATCTTATCATCAAAGACTAGTTGGTTCGCTGTTGCCAGTTTATATCGATGAGGCTCTGATTGAACAAGCTTTACGATGGCGCCAGGATCAATGGTTGTTTCCTGATCAAACTCTATTTTGCCTCCCCTGTCCCCTGCATCGAGTTTTTTGATACCCAGGTTTTCGGCGTCCAACTTTAGTTTGGTGACTCGGAATAGATTCTTCACGGGCTCGGGAAGTAACCCAAAGCGGTCTATCATCTCGACCTGCAGTTCTCGCAATTGGTCCTCTGTTTCTGCATTGGAGATGCGTTTATACAGGACCAGGCGCATGTGGACGTCCTGCAGATAGTCATCGGGAATGAGCGCTGGCAGGTGGAGATTGATTTCTGTTCCTTCTTTTAAAGGCCGGTCAAGGTTTGGAGTTTTACCATCCTTGATGGCCTTCACCGCGCGGTCAAGCATTTCCATATAGAGCGAATAACCAATTGTCTGGAGGTTGCCCGTCTGCTCATCTCCGAGAAGTTCACCGGCGCCTCTTATCTCAAGGTCGTGGGTTGCCAGAATAAAGCCGGCACCAAGGTCTTCTGCGTCTGCGATGGCGTCAAGCCTTTTTACGGCGTCGGGCGTCATCGCCTTTGGGGGGGGCGTTAGTAGATAGGCATACGCCTGGTGGTGGGATCTGCCAACGCGGCCCCGTAATTGATGCAGCTGGGCCAGGCCAAATTTATCAGCCCGGTCCATGATAATGGTATTGGCGTTCGGAATGTCGATACCGGTTTCGATAATCGTTGTGCACAAAAGTACATTGGCGCGCTTGTGGTAAACGTCAGACATTACCTGTTCCAGTTCCCGCTCGCGCATCTGCCCATGACCAATGGCAATGGTAGCCTGTGGCACCAGTTCCTGAAGTTTGGTGGCGGTGTTTTCAATCGTGCGGACCTCGTTATGCAGGTAGTAAACCTGCCCGCCACGCATCAATTCCCTCTGTATCGCTTCTTTTATTAAGCCTTCGTTGTTTTGCCGAACAAATGTTTTGATGGATAGGCGTTTTGCCGGTGGCGTTGCTATGATCGATAGATCTCTCATGCCTGACATCGCCATATTCAGAGTTCGCGGAATAGGGGTGGCTGTCAGCGTAAGAATATCTACTTCGGCCCGCAGGGATTTTAGTTTCTCTTTTTGGCGGACGCCGAACCGGTGTTCTTCGTCAATAATCAGCAAACCTAGATTTTTAAAATCTAGTCCTTCCTGAATCAGGCCGTGGGTGCCGATGATGATATCAAGTTTGCCGGTGCCCATTTCCGCGATAACCGCTTTCTGTTCTTTTTTTGTTTTAAAGCGAGAGATGGAATCAATATTCACTGGCCATTCAACAAAACGGTCTTTGAAAGTTTCTGTGTGCTGTTGAGCGAGCAGTGTGGTTGGCACCAGTATTGCTACCTGTTTACCGGATTGGATAGCGATAAATGCAGCTCGCATGGCAACCTCTGTTTTGCCAAACCCGACGTCCCCGCAAATTAAGCGATCCATGGATTTCTCAGAAACCATGTCAGAGATCACGTTTTCAATGGCAGATTCTTGGTCAGGTGTTTCCTCGAAAGGAAATGCGCGTGCAAACTGGTCATAGTTAAAGTCTGGTGCGGGGTAGCTGAACCCCTTTCGCGCTTCTCTTCTTGCATAGATGTTCAGTAGTTCCGCGGCGACATCATGAATCTGTTCGGCAGCTTTTCGTTTTGCCTTTTGCCATGTTTCCCCGCCGAGTCGGTGCAAGGGTGCTAGCCCCTCCTCAGCGCCGGTGTATCGGGATATTAGATGTAGCGATGAAACAGGTACGTACAGTTTCGCATCTTCTTGGTATAACAGGGTTAGAAACTCTGTCTCCTGCCCATCGATAGTTAACGTCTGAAGCCCTTGGTATCGTCCGATGCCATTGTCAATGTGCACCACAGGTGCGCCGATGCTGAGCTCCGTCAGGCTCTTTATCGCGAGTTCTGCAAAGTTTTCCTTCTCTCTGTCGCGCCTGCGCTTTTGCAACACCCTGTCGCCGAACAGTTGACGCTCGGTAATCATCGCGATGTTACCAATGGCGAGTGGCCGATCCAGGGGGGCAACGGTGATGGAAAGTTTCGAATCGTCTTGAATGAACGATTGCCAATCCTCGACAACTTTTGTTGATAAACCATGTTGCGCAAGCAGGCCATCGACAACCTCGCGTCGACCATTCGATTCGGTGGTAATCAGCAACCGTGCCGTGGAACCATCAATAAATTGTTTTAGTGCATCGAAGGGTGTCTGGCTGCGCTCGTTGATCGTTAGATCGTGTAGGATTTCATAGTCGAACACAGAGTCGAACGAACGGCTCTTTTCCTGGGACGTTGTGCGGAAATCTACGCGAGGGTATTGCTTCAGCCTGGCGAACAATTCGTCAAGTGGCATCAGGATGTCGCGTGGCGGCAGAATCGGCTTTTGAATATCGTGGCGAAGATTCTCATAACGGTCTTCGGTTTCCTGCCAGTAAGCTTGAAGTTTGGGTTCAATATCGTCACAGAAAACCAACGTGTTCTCGGGTAAATAGTCAAATAAACTTTCAAGGCCTTCAAAAAACAGCGGTAGGTAATACTCTATGCCCGCAGGAGACAGGCCCTGGGCAACGTCGCGGTAGACCGGACAAGACCTGGGGTCTCCCTGGAATCTCAGAAACCACTGGTCTTTGAATTGATTGATTGCATCGCTGTTCAGCGGGAATTCCCTTGCTGGCAAAAGTGAGACTTGATCAACCTGTTCCAGTGAACGTTGGGTTTCCGGATCAAAGGTCCGCAGGGTATCAATTTCGTCATCGAAAAGGTCAACCCTGTAGGGGAAATCAGAACCCATTGGGAAGATATCCATAATGGCGCCACGAACTGCGTACTCGCCATGTTCATAAACTGTTTCAACCGACCGGTAAGCGGCACCCTGTAATCGTCTGCGCATCTGGGGGATATCAAACTTTTGACCTTTCGACAGCACCAGACTGCTGCCCAGTATGAATTGCGATGGCGCCATTCTTTGGCTAAGCGTTGTGGCGGGTATCACGACGATGCCATTTTCCAGGACCGCGAGTTGGTTCAGTACATCAAGGCGCTCTGAAATGATGTCTTGATGCGGCGAAAAACCATCGTAAATCAGGGTTTCCCAGTCAGGCAAATGCAGGATGGTTTTATTGGATCCCAGGAAAAACTGAAGTTCATCGTGCAGTCGTTCTGCCCCTAGAGTGTCAGCTGCGATGACCAGTATCATCCCTTTGTGAGATGATACGACTTGGGCGATTGCATGCGTTTCCGCTGCTCCGGGGAGATTAGACCATCGTCGACGGTCTCCTGGTGTTGTTGGCAGTTCAGGGAGGGTGATCATAGAGTGGAGCGGTCTGCAGGCGGTCAATAAGTGGAGGGAAGGTTACCGGATGGGCAATAGAACTCAAGGGGTATAATATGGCAAAGATGAAACGACTTGAATCAACCCGAAAAGCCATTGTAACCAGCATGATTATTGGATTCTTGATCGGGCTGGGTGTCGGTTATGGGCTTTGGGAATATCCAGAATATCTTTTGCTGGCAACAGTCCCGGGAACCGAGTCGTCGGCGGCGCCGGTTAGGCGACCTGCAGCGGTCAATGCGCCTGAGGTTCTGCCGAGTCAGTTCGAGGGTCTGATCATTCGCGCGAATGAAGCGACAGGGGCCGGCAACCACGCTGAAGCTATTGACCTTTTGATGCTGGCGGACCTTTCTGCAAGCTCTGCGCAAGAGGTGGAAGAGGTCGTTTACCTGCTGGACAAAGCAATGAGTCTTCGGGTCTCGCAACTCAGACAGGACCAGAGAGTGGCCGAGATAGATGCGCTCTATGAATCAGTGACATTGGCGATGCCGGAGCGAGCCGAGTTTTACCTTCGGCTGGCAGAGCACCGCATGGAGATGGGCAACGAACAGGGTGCTTTAGCGGTGCTTGCCCAGATTGAGAATCACCATCAATGGGGTGTGCGTGCAAGGGGATTAATCGCCATGATTACCGATGTTGAACCCGGTGTGCCGCTTGTGAATGTGCCGCTTTCCCGTTCGGGTAATCAGTTTATCGTGACCGCGAGTCTGGATGGTCAGCGTGAGATCAGACTTCTAATTGACACGGGCGCATCGGTCACGATCGTGGCGCCGTCGATTCTAGAGAGTTTGGGCTACGTGCTTGATGGTCAGACTGCAAGATTTTCGACAGCGAATGGTGAAGTCGATGCGCCATTGGTCGGCATTCAATCGCTGAGCGTCGGTGAGCAGCTGGTTAGCCCGATCACAGTAGGCGCCATTTCATTGTCACAGGGCTCCGTGCCATTTGATGGGCTTCTTGGAATGAACTTCCTGCAGGAATTCGAGTTCTCTCTCGACCAAGAGCGTAGCTTACTGGAACTGAATTACCGCAGGAATGGTGATGACGGTCGCTGAGCGTTATCCGCTGACCTCACCTTGTTCGAAATGAATCTCCATTTTTTGACACAGTACGCATTGAATAAATGCGTTTCAAAATAGATAATTCGCGCGATTGGCAGGCGATCCGTCGGAATAAAGGGGAGGCATGCTTTAAAATTGTTTAATCTGAGGATTCACTCGTGGCTAAACCCGAGCTAGAAGGCGCTTTCGCTGATTTTAAAGAGCGTGAAGCGCTTGCGGAATCAATGATCCCGATGATCGGTACTCTTTATCGTCGCAACGTCGTTATCTATATTCATGGGGTTCCTCTTTATAATCAGTCGGTCATCGAGCTGATGAAGGCACATCGATTTGTTCGTCAGATCGAAAAAAATGAGATGTCTGAATTTGAGACGCATCCAATGCTGGAGAATCTGAGCAAACTCGATCTTGGCCCGGCGCACATCGATATCGGTAAATTGACATCCAACTTCATGAATGACAATGGCGGATTGTCCGTTCAGGCCTATGTCGAACGCGAATGCGCGGCAATTTTGGGTCGCCACGATACGATCTCGCACCCGCCTCGTGATGTTGTGGTCTACGGTTTTGGCCGTATTGGCCGATTGGTCACGCGGCTCCTGGTGGAAAAGGCGGCCGGGGGACAAAACCTGAGACAAAGGGCTGTTGTGCTGCGTCCACCGAAGGATCCGGTCGATGATCTTTATAAACGGGCTAGCCTGTTGCGCCGTGATTCCGTTCATGGCCCCTTTAAAGGCACGATTAGGGTAGATGCAGACAATCATGCCCTGATCTGTAATGGCAACGCCATTCACTTTATCTACGCGACCGACCCATCAGATATAGATTATACAAAATACGACATCCACGACGCGCTGATTATTGACTCAACGGGTGTTTGGAGAGACCGAAAAGGCCTGGAGCAGCATCTGGAGTCAAAGGGAACTGCCAAGGTGTTGCTGACGACCTCTGGTAAAGGCGACATCAAGAATATTGTCTCCGGTGCTAACTCTGACCTCATCGAGCCTGAAGACACCGTCATCGCTGCCGGATCGTGTACGACCAATGCCATTGTTCCAGTGTTGAAGAGTATCAACGACCACTTCGGTATCGATCACGGGCACATGGAAACTGTGCATGCCTATACGGATGACCAAAACCTGCACGACAACACGCACTCCAAGGAGCGGCGGGGTCGTAGTGCACCTTTGAATATGGTGCTGACGGAAACCAATGCGACTGAATCCATCGGCAAATTATTGCCCGAGCTTGCGGGCAAGTTCACGGGCAACTCGATCCGGGTACCTGTGCCTAATGTCTCGATGGCTATTTTGAACCTGGCTCTGAATAGAGAAGTCAGTCGCGAAGAAGTGAATGACTTTCTGCGTG
This sequence comes from Gammaproteobacteria bacterium, assembly GCA_018667205.1. Taxonomy (GTDB): domain Bacteria; phylum Pseudomonadota; class Gammaproteobacteria; order Pseudomonadales; family Azotimanducaceae; genus UBA9659. The sequence goes on from JABIVN010000351.1 coordinate 7,895, forward strand.
ATGTGTCCCTGAACAGCGCAATGAACCGACAGATTGACTTCACTGTCTCCAGGGAAGTGGTCTCATCCGACTTTACAGGTAACCGGCACGCCGGAATTATAGATTCGCATGCGACGATAGCGAACGGCAAGCGGTTGATTTTGTATGTCTGGTACGACAATGAATTCGGCTATTCCTGCCAGGTCGTCAGGGTTGGCCAGAAAATGGCGGGTATCAAATATCCTATCGTACCGCCGCAGCCAGTGACGGGAGAAGCCACCGTTGCAGAACTTCAAAAGGTAAAATCGGGCTAATACCTCGATAACCGGTTGAAATATTGGGGTGATAGGTGCACTTGCTATAGCAAAATCGCTGGTGGCTCACTATACTTGCGGCGATTTTCTAGGGGATGCCAATGATCTCCCTGAAGTTCGAAAATTGACCAACATCGAGTTTCTCGCGGCAGCCTGGTATGACCAGGAGTCTGTTGACCGTCGGCATTCGATTGACTCAGGAAACTAATACTTAAGATTCGATAAGGCGTTGTCAGAAAGGCATGATTAAGACGAAACGCGGGCTCGATTTGCCCATCAGTGGGAGTCCGGAACAGACTATTCAAGACGGACCCTTGATCCGGCAGGTAGCGCTTGTCGGACATGATTATCCCGGTATGAAGCCGACGATGGAAGTCAGAGAGGGCGACCAGGTGAAAGCCGGTCAGCTGATTTTTACCGACAAGAAGACGCCGGGCGTGAAATTCACTGCCCCAGCTTCGGGCAGGGTCGTTGCCGTGAATCGAGGCGACAAGCGCGTGTTTGAGTCGCTCGTGGTCGAAGTTGATGCTGGCGCTGAAGCCGAAACATTTGCTGCCTATCCTGCGTCGCAACTGCGCACGCTTGAGCGGTTCAAAGTCGTAGAGAACCTGGTCGAAAGCGGAGAGTGGACCGCGATTCGCACCCGACCCTTTAGCAAAATACCGCAACCGGACGCGCCTTCGCCCGACGCGCTGTTTATTACCGCGTCAGACACAAGGCCGCTGTGTGCGGACCCCGCGCTGTTCATAAATGAACATCCAGATGCCTTTGTCGCTGGTATCGATGCGTTGGCACGACTCACCGAGGGCCAGGTCTACCTCTGCTCCAATGCCGGTGCCAGCTTGCCTGCTACAGACAATCCCCAGGTTAAGACGGAACAGTTTTCCGGACCTCATCCCGCTGGTAATGCCGGAACACACATACATTTTCTGCATCCTGTACACACTAACCGAAATGTCTGGTACGTCGGCTATCAGGATGTCATCGCCATTGGTTATCTGTTCACCTCTGGCAAGCAGTTTTTTGATCGGGTGATTTCGCTGGCGGGCCCAGAGGTCATCAACCCACGATTAGTTCGAACAAGACTCGGTGCAAGCACCGATGAGCTTAGTGTCGGTGAGTTGAGTGACGGCAACAATCGCGTCATCAGCGGCTCCGTGCTTGATGGCCGCAGGGCTTCCGGTGCAACCGCCTACCTCGGCCGCTTTCATAACCAGGTTTCAGTGATCCATGAAGGCACAGAACGTGAACTACTGGAATTCGTGATGCCCGGTCTGCACAAGTTTTCGTTGACCCGGCTTTACCTTGGGGCTTTTCGAAGCAGGAAATTCAATATGTCCACTTCAACAGAGGGCAGTACACGGTCTATCATCCCGCTTGGGACTTACGAGCAGGTTATGCCACTCGATATTTTGCCTACTCAGTTGTTAAGAGCACTGGTGGTAAGCGATTTTGATGCGTCAATTTCGCTGGGTGTACTTGAGCTGGATGAAGACGATATTGCCCTTTGCACGTACGCGTGTCCTGGCAAGTATGAATACGGACCTTACCTGCGCCAGATGCTGACGCGAATAGAGACAGAGAGTTAATTATGTGGTTGCGAGATGTACTCGACAACATAGAACCGCATTTCGAGAAAGGCGGTCGATTTGAGAAGTTTTATAGTGTTTATGAGATGGTAGACACCGTTTTCTATTCACCAGGTCATGTGACCAAAACGTCGTCACATGTGCGCGACGCGGTGGATATGAAGCGGGTAATGACCACTGTCTGGTGGTGTGCTTTTTTTCCGATGTTTGCTGGAATGTATCACACTGGTCTTCAGGCGAACCTTGCTATGGATGCAATGGGTGTCGCCGGCCTGGATGGCTGGCGCGGCGTTTTGTTAGAGCTGGTGGCCGGCTACGATGCAGAAAGTATCTGGGACTGTTTGGTTTATGGCGCGATGTTCTTTGTGCCTATCTACATGGTGGTGTTTGTTGTTGGCGGTCTTTGGGAAGTTGTCATTGCAACTATCCGGGGGCACGAGGTTAACGAGGGGTTCTTCGTCACCAGCATATTGTTTTCGTTAATTGTACCGGCATCTCTGCCCCTATGGCAGGCAGCACTAGGGATATCTTTTGGGGTCGTTATCGGCAAGGAAATATTCGGCGGCACCGGTAAGAACTTTCTTAATCCCGCGTTGACAGGCAGAGCCTTCCTTTTCTTTGCCTATCCGGGCGAGATTTCTGGGGATGCAGTCTGGACAGCGGTTGATGGGTTCAGTGGGGCTACTCCACTAGGCATTGCGGCACTTCAGGGTATGGAAGGCGTAACGATGTCAGGGTTCACCTGGATGGACGCTTTTCTTGGCAAGATGCAAGGTAGCGTGGGCGAGACGTCGACGCTGGCAATTTTTATTGGCGGCGCCATTCTGTTAGTTACCAAGACAGCGTCGTGGAGAATTATGGCGGGCGTCATGCTTGGCATGATTGCGACTGCGCTGATGTTTAATTCGATTGGTTCCGAGACAAATCCGATGTTCGCCATGCCTTGGTACTGGCATTTGGTTGTCGGGGGCTTCGCCTTCGGTATGGTTTACATGGCAACTGACCCTGTGTCCGCTGCAATGACAAATACAGGAAAGTGGTGGTATGGAGCCCTGATTGGCGTGATGTGTGTGCTGATTCGGGTCGTTAACCCCGCCTATCCAGAGGGCATAATGCTGGCTATTTTGTTTGCGAACCTGTTTGCCCCATTAATTGACTGGCAAGTTGTGCGGTCTAATGTAAAAAGGAGGCTTGCGCGTGTCGGAGCCTAAATTTAATAAAGACTCAATGAAGAACGTTCTCGTTGTATCGTTGCTGGTGTGTTTCGCCTGCTCGGTGGTAGTGTCCAGTGC
>JABIVN010000352.1 GCA_018667205.1 Gammaproteobacteria bacterium
CCAGAGCAACAGACAGCACTAAACGCGGTTGAGCGTTCGGCGGCCGGCCCAGCTGGAACCATAGTGGCCCACAGTATTGATACCTTTCATCGCGGCACCAATCTCACCGAACCCGGCGGACACCGGTTTACCATGACCGCGGGATACAAGTCTGCAGGTAATGACATGATTGGCTACCACGTTTGGCAGGACGCTGCGTCGCGAGACTGGCGACCTATTTTTGAACACGCGACCCCCGAACAATTAAAGTGCCTGGGCATACCGTCGCCAGGATCAGAATTTTGGAATGAACGAACCTTAAAGTTGAGTCAAGCACGTTGGCCCAACTGGAATATGGCTGAGTACTTTCGGGCTGCCGGTGTACAACCTTTGAGCAGGACGCAACCTGGATCCGAGGTCCAGTCTTGAATCAGGCAGATTGCGAGATCGGTATTCTTGGTCTGGGCGTCATGGGTAGAAATCTCGCTGCTCATCTTATTGATCATGCCGTAACCCGGGTCGCGCTGTTCAGCTATGCCGCCTCAGAGAGAGCAGCATTTAGGGTAGATACCCCGGCGAAAACTCGCTCCTGTGCGAACCTTGAACAATTCGTCCAGAGTCTGACCACGCCGCGCAAGGTCCTTTTGATGATTACCGCAGGCGAACCGGTAGACGAGGTGCTTGGTGCGCTCACACCGTTGCTGTCAAGGGGCGACATCATTATCGATGGTGGAAACTCCTATTATCTTGATACCCGGCGTCGCGACACGGCACTGCGGCAGCAAGGCCTTAAGTACATGGGGCTCGGCATTTCCGGTGGCGCTTCCGGGGCTCGTCACGGCGCCAGTCTGATGGCAGGGTGCGATAAAGCAACGTATGACGAATGTCAGTCATTGTTAGCCCCTTTGGCGGCGCGACACGAGCAACGCGCTTGTGTGGGATGGATGGGCGAGGATGGTGCCGGACATTTCGTCAAGATGGTCCACAATGGCATTGAATACGGTGTAATGCAGCTGCTAGCAGAATGTTATGGGTACCTTCGTGAGCAGATGAACAATCAGGATATTGCTGAACTATTCGAGTCCTGGCAAACCGGAGCGCTGGATTCTTACCTGCTGCAAATTAGTAGTCGCATCCTGCGGACAAAAGATACTGAAACTTCGCAGGATCTCATCGAGATGATCCGGGATGAAGCAGCACAAAAAGGAACAGGGCGCTGGACGATCGAAGGATCGCTTTTGCTAGGGGTACCAGTGCCTGGTATTTACGCCGCCGTTATTGAGCGAAGCCTCTCGTCGCACGGTTCAAGGCGTCAGGCGCTAAAGACACGTTATAAAATGCAGCAGACCCAAGCAGCGCTCCTCGCGCCAGCGGACATGGAGAGCGCGCTACTCACAGCCATTATTCTCGTCTACGAACAAGGTATTAACTTGCTGGTCGGTGCTCGGGCGCACTGGCACTGGCAACTCGACCTGCGGAGCGTTGTCCTAACCTGGCAGGCCGGATGTATTATTCGCGCAGAACTGCTTGAAACGATTGCTCAAAGCTTGGCAGAAGAGCATCAGAATTTGCTACAGACCCCAATGATTAAAACGCTGGTTGAAGAGGGTCATGAGTTGTTAAGACAATGGGTCGTAGAGGCAACGCAGCATCATATTCCTGTCCCTGCGCTATCCGCCAATCTTCAGTATTTCAATTCACTGTGCGTCGATCGTTTGCCCATGAACTTGATACAGGGCCAACGGGATTACTTCGGCGAACACGGGTTTGCCAGAGTCGACAAACCCGGCCAGTTCCATGGCGACTGGCGTTAAGGTGGTCATTGTTGTCTGTGGCGTCAGTGGCTCAGGTAAAAGTACTATCGGTCGTGCGCTAGCGGAGCGACTAAACTGGCAGTTCGAAGATGCAGATGATTATCATCCTGAGGTGAATCGACAAAAAATGCAGCTAGGCATGGCCCTTAATGACGCTGACCGTGAACCCTGGCTCGCCGATCTTGCGCATAAGATTAATCGCTGGACGACAATGGGCGTTGGCGTTGTTTTGGCTTGCTCTGCGCTGAAGCAGCAATATAGAGAGAGGCTAGGGATTGACCAAGTCAATGTGCTTGGTGTGTTATTGCACGGTGAAGCAGCGGTTATTGAAAACCGTCTACAGGCTCGACATCACGAATTCATGCCGGCTGGTCTCCTGAGCAGCCAACTGTCGACACTGGAATTGCCTTTCAACGGTCCGACAATCGATATCGATCAAACGCCGCAAGACATCCTTGATGACATCGCTCGTACTGTCGCGCTGATCACCGACTAAGACTGCCGCTCGTTGGCAGGATCGTCCTGCGTTCGCGTCAGACTTTTGAAGGTACGGTTCGCCATTATAAAACGGTTAATAAATGGATCAACGGATCGGGCTAACTAGTCCTCAACTGGTACGGTGTAGTTCAATGCAGCGCGCCCACCATCCGGATAAATGGTTTGTCCTGTTAGATAAGACGCATAGTCACTGGCAAGAAACACCGCAACGCTGGCTACTTCCGCTGGCTCACCCAACCGTCCCAACGGGGTGCGCGAAAGTATCCTTCGTCTTGCCTCATCGTCAGTCATTACGGCGTCAAGAACCTTGGTTTTGATTGAGCCGGGCCCGATCGCATTAACCCTTATGTTGTGTTCCGCGAGCCTGAGCGCGGTCGCTTTGGTCAATTGTTGCACGCCACCTTTCGATGTGACGTAGGCTAGCTGATTGGGTATCGCCAGCATCGAATTCAAAGATGCCATGTTGATAATAGCGCCCTCAATTTTCTTTTCGATCATGTGCCTGGCGACAAGTTGGCTTAAAACAAAATAAGACCGCAAATTAACATTCAGGACCCTGTCAAAGTCATTAGGGTCAAGGTCGAGCACGTCACCGGTGACGATAATGCCGGCGTTATTGAGTAAAATGTCGCACTGGCCATAACGATCAATAGTCGTTTGAAGGAGCGCTTTGAGGTCATCATCGATGCTCACGTCGCAGGTCACGGCGATACAATCCTGACCGGTTTCCTGTTTTACCTGATCGGCAGCTTCCCGGTTTAACGCGTCTTGAACATCTGCAAGCACAACCGTTGCGCCGTGCCTGGCGAAAGCCAATGCAGAGGCACGACCGATGCCATCAGCGGCACCCGTAACAACAGCAACTTTTCCAGATAGATTCATGGGCGACATTCTGGCACATCACCGTGGGTTAAACGACAGCGATGGCATCGGTTCAAAGTCACCCGCGGTATAGACACCGTTGGCCAATCGTCCCTCAGTAGGTCAACCGCTAACCACAAAGCTGGTCGCGGTTTACCACTTCGGGTTATACGGCCTCGCTCTTTCATAAAACAAGCAGCCAGCCGCGCTGACTTGATACGTAGACTTTTGGTCGAAAAGCTCTGTTAAAAAGCCGATTCTCTGTCTGCAGGCTTTTAGCTTGTTAGGTCCAGCCCTTCTAAATCGCCCTGCGCACGCCAATCGCGAAGTACCTTGCGATAGGCCCCTAGGCCTTTGCCGTAGGATTCCAACCGAACATCGCGATACCTTTGGGCTGTGCCTTCCTGGTTGTAGTAACCCGGCGTGCAACTATCTGCGGAGCCGCCAAGCACGAACAAGGCGTTTGCTCCTTCTGGGCTTAGCTGGTCTTCGATCCACTTTTCTTCGGCAGATCGACTGACGTTTGCAGATTTCACGCCGCGTTTCGTCAGTTGGCTCACTGTGTAGGCCACTTGTTCAGCCTGAACATCAACACCGTAAGCGTAATTTGCCCCTAATTGGAAGACGAACAGCCCGCCACAGAGGAAAAGATTTGGGAAGCCGTGTGACATGAGGCCATGCATGCTGCGCATGCCCTCGTCCCAATGCTCATAGATGGATTGCCCATCGTTACCAAAAATAGGAATACCGATTCGCCGTTCGTAGCTACTGGTGATCTCGAAGCCGCTGGCGTAGATGATACAGTCCACCTCATATTCACGTCCGTTTGCGATCAAGCCATTTTCAGTAATTTGATCCACGCCCTTTGCGTCACTGACATCAACAAGTTCTACATTGGGTCGATTGAACGTGGCCAGATAGTCGTCGTTAAATGTCGGACGTTTGCAGAACTGGTTGTAGAACGCCTTTAACTTACTGGCAACCTCGGGATCGTCCACGGATTCGTCAACAAGACTGCGGATCTGTTCCATGGTTTTGAAGTCTGCCAGTTGAGCAAGATTGGCTAGCGCTTCCATGGGTACATCGCCAGCTTGCTCTTTGAGAGCCTGAAGATTGCGGATCATGCGTGTCCAGCCTTCGTCCTGAAACTCAGGTGCTATTGGTCCGCCAAGAAAAGCGTCCCCAAATCGTTTCTGTCTGAGCGCTTGCCACCCTGGCTTGAGGCCGGCCGCCCATTCTGGGTCAGTCTCAGAGTTGTTGCGGGCATCGACGGAAGAAGGCGTACGCTGAATGACATATAGCGCTTTAGCACTGGCTCCCAGTGCTGACACACACTGGATGGCCGTTGCGCCGGTGCCGATAATGGCCACTTTTTTGTCAGCAAGGTTGGTCAAATTTCCATCGTGATCGCCACCAGTGTAATCGTAGTCCCAACGGCAGGTGTGAAATGTATGGCCTTTAAACTGTTCTGCGCCTTTAATCCCTGGTAGACGGGGGCGATTGGCAGGGCCCGTGCCCATGCAGACATAGCGGGCTTTCATCTCATCGCCACGGTTAGTCGAAACCAACCACATCGATTCGTCCTCGAGCCAGCGCAGTTCCGTTACCCAAGTCTGGAATACAGCATCCTTATAAAGGTCAAAATGTTTTCCGATTCGCTGGGCGTGCTCAAAAATTTCTGGTGAATAGGAATAGCGCAACTTTGGTACATAACCGGTTTCTTCCAGGAGTGGCAGGTAACTGTAGGATTCAATATCGCATTGTGCTCCGGGATAGCGATTCCAGTACCAAGTGCCGCCGAAATCTGCCGCGCTTTCGACGATGCGCACATCGCTAACGCCTGCCTGGGTTAGTCGTGCTGCGGTCATCATACCAACCCAGCCCCCGCCAATAATGATCACTTCGCGTTCATCTTTGATTGGACCCCGCTCCAGCGGTTCACAGTAGGGGTCATTTTCAAGATACTTGTTGGCGAAAACGGAATCGTGGGTGACCTTTACAAACTGAGACTCGGCATCAGCCCTTACTCGCTTGTCCCGTTCGTGGCGATAGCGATCAGCGAGCTGGTCGGGATCGAAGCCTAAGTTTTCAGGTGATAGTGCCGACGGGGTAACTGACATGATAGTGTGCCCTAAAATGATGCTGTAGTTTTAGTGCATAGTTATCAGCAGATCAAGTCGGGATCCATGAATGGCTTGGGCGAAGGGCAACAGGCGAAGGTCAACAGGCGCCAACAGATGTGATGTTATTCGACAATGAATCTAGAATACTTAACGATCCAAGCGGTCGACAATTGTTCCGCCGTGCATCACCAAGTCGTGTGCCCTATTGAAGTCCTATGTTCGCCGTTGTCCTAAGTAGCCTTCTCAATCAAAAAGCAACAGGGGCCCAAATAGCAATGGAAATTCAATGAGTGGGGAAGTATTGAGCGGCCCCCAAAGGTATAGAATAGAAGGGTCGAAGACAACATTTGGCCTCTCTCCTTTTTAGTTTTTGAGGGGTGCCAGATTCAATGTTCAGCGCAGCGTCTCGAGTAATATCTTTATAAAGCTGCAGGTTAACTCTCCGGGTAGAGACAGGATTGATTTTAAAATTCTCGAAGACGAAAAAGTCGTTGCCTCGTTTTCGTTAGAGCCAATCAGTACAGATTGAAAATTCTAGGATGTAGGAAGGTTGTTTAGACCATGTGAATAGGGTGAAGATAGTCCCACCATGCGTCTGTTTAGAAATGTCAGGGTCTGGCTGACTTAAATCAAATTTCTAAAACAAATTTCTAAAACAAACTTCTAAAACAAGGTTTTAAAACGAGGTTGTTCGAAAAGTTCCTGACATCTTTTTCAAAGAGAAAGGCGTCTGTAAATAAATCGATATCGAGCTATATTTTCTTGGCAGGTTATTTTGAAAATAGGATCAATGCCTGTGGGTTTTTCGAGAATCTGTGATTTTCTGAATCACGTGAGGATGGTAGTTGATGGCCTCCTGAAGTCCGTTGATGATATGTCTTCTGAAACCTTCCCGCATGTCTTTTTTACCTTCAATACTGTCTGGAGCAAACCACAGTTGTGTCATCAGGTCGACATAATAGCCAAGGTTTTGCAGAATTGAATACTGGTTTTCTATCGTGTCGGCAAGTTCAAAACCGATAATATCCGGTAAGTCTCCGCCAGTTGTTGCGGTTTGCCAGGCAATGGTCTTGATGTAAAAACTTTTCCCGAAGGGTGTGTCTTCATAGGCAGGTTTTGCTTTTCGCATAGCAATAAAGTTATCTTCCAGTTCAGCGAAAATATTGTGAAGTATAATTTTGGCCCGCTTTTTCTTAGTGGATTGTTCCTGCTTCCTGTTGATATAGAGCGCGCCAACACCCCCGACTACGACACCAATCAAGGTGGCAATCATTTCTGGTAAGGCCTGGTAAAATATATCCATGAAACGTCCTGATTGGGGGTAGAGTATTGCGCCATCCCCTGAAAACTAAAGTCCTTCCCGGCACTAATAATTAGCATGACAGGCTTTATCCTGATAAATGCCAGTTTCTGATAATTTCTCAGTGTCGCGTTCGTCAAAGGCATAGAGCATATCAAACGCAGGATTTTGCATCACTTGAGAAGACCCGACTCCAGAAAGGGAATTATAACAGGGCTTTCGAGCGAAATTCGGGTATCGAATCATCTCGTTTGCCTGCTTGTTCCATGAAAGAGTGGAGCCGCATGACGATTAGTGGTTAAACGCGGCCAGGGTTTGTGGTTATCGGCTGACGTGGTGCTGGG
>JABIVN010000041.1 GCA_018667205.1 Gammaproteobacteria bacterium
AATCGATGAACGCAACCGTTCTGGACGATTCAGGCAAGGCCGTTGTGATGCAAATGGGTTGCTACGGTATGGGTGTGACCCGATTGGTCGGCGCCATTATCGAGCAAAACCATGATGAAAGCGGCATCATCTGGCCGGAAAGCATTGCGCCGTTTAGCGTCATCATTATCCCGATTAACGCTCACAAGTCCGAGCAGGTTAGCGCCACTGCAGAAGCCCTGTATGGGGAGTTAACGAGTCACGGCGTAGAAGTGCTACTAGATGACAGGGAGGACGTGAGACCCGGCGCAAAGTTTGCAGATGCTGAACTGATGGGTATTCCTCACCGAGTGGTAATAGGCGATCGAGGCCTTGATAACGGCGTCGTGGAATATGTTAACCGCCGCGAGGGCAACAATCAGGACCTTACACTGGATCAGGTTCGAGCTTTATTTCGCTAACACCCTACGTTTCCTTGATTCCCATTGCGGACAAGAGCGATGCCTCTGTCTGCGGGCCCACCAGAACGCCTGCCAACTTGCCCTCAGGATCGATAAGCACGGTCGTTGGCAATACCGCAGGCACATCGAAGCCCAGGTGGGCGTAAGGATCTTCCTGGTAAACCGGGAACGTTATGCCCATTGTCTTAATCTGACTCGCGACCTCATCCCCTTCCGGGGCATCAAAATTGACACCAAAGACGATGACGTTGTCGTTATTTTCATGCAACCTGATCAGCTCCGGGATTTCCCTTATACAAGGAGCACACCAGGTAGCCCAATAATTGATGACCTGCCAACTTCCCTGTATATCCGCATACCGGTAATCCTTGCCGTCAGTATCAACAAAATCCGGGGGCTGACGACAGCCGCACAACACAACCAACAAAATGACAACCAACGCTTTAAATTTCAACTCGCTTCTCCCCTAAACAACTGTTCCAGATCCAACTCAAACGCCAGACGTCGCTCTTCATAGGACTCTTTTAGCTTCTCGTTGATCAACTTCTCCCAAACCTCCTCCGCGGCAGTAAATCCCGCGGGTAGCGGCCATGGCAAACCCCGATAAAGTGACCAAAGCGTCACTTCATTTAAATCCTTAGACAACACGAGTCCGCCTCTCTCAACTAACCGTATCAGCCCAAGTGCCAGCAGTCGACTTTTGTAGTCATGCCAGGCCTGCATATCAACCCGATGACTCAGACTGGTCATCGTACTGTCCGTCACCACCTCACCCAACCGGTGACAACGAAAGAATTCATGCAGGACAATCAGTATCTGCACCAATGGCGGTTCTATCTGCGAGCTACGCTGCGACCGAAACAACCCCATATTCTTGTTGAGTTCTGCACCAAAAAGAACAATCGTCCATGACACATATAGCCAGATCAGGAACAGTGGCACTGCTGCATAAGTGCCGTAGATCACCGCGAAATCGGTCATGGCCATGACACTTCCGAACAAATGTTTCACCAGCTCAAAACAAACCGCCACCACAGCCGCTGCGATTACCCCATGCTTAAGAGGCACTTGACGGTTTGGCACAGCGACATACATCAACGTAAAAAATGCGGTGCTCAAGACCAAAGGCACAACCCCGAACAACTTTGACGCACCAACACCTGTAACGATAGGCAAAGAGAAGAGATAGGTCGTGCTGGCAAGACCAAGAAACATCAGAACGGGACCAAGCGTCAAAATAGCCCAGTACATTAGAATGCGCTGAAAGCCCTGCCTGGGCTCACGAATACGCCAGATATCATTAAATGCTTTTTCGATCGTGTACATCATCAGAAAAGCCGTCATAGCAATCATAATCAGACTAGGCCCTGACAGACTCATTGCCTGAGACGAAAATTGTTGGATGTATTCCTGCACAACCGACACGGATTCCGGCACGACATTATCAAACACAAAGTCCTGCAGGACATCGCCCACGCCACTGAAAGCCTCAAAAGCCTCCAACACGGTGTAGGTAATGGTCAGCAGGGGCACAACCGCAAACAGGGTCTGGTAGGTCAGGGCCGCGGCGGTCGACTGGCAGCCGTCCTCTGAGTAGTTTTTTACCAGCAGTTTAAAAAAATCCCAAACCGCCTCAATCATTGGCATTAGCATACGAGTTGTTAACATTGCGTGATGAATCTTCCGAGCAACGACTATGACTTTAGTTACCATTTATCACAACCCCGAATGCTCCAAATCCAGACAGACCCTTGCCCTACTGGAAGAACGACGCAGAGAATTGCGCATCGTGCGCTACCTCGAATCACCACCATCAAAAAACGAACTTGCTGACATCGTGCAAATGTTAGGCGTTGCGGCGGCTGACATTGTCAGAACGGGTGAAGATGCGTACAGAGCTTCCGGGTTAACGGCAGATTCATCCGAGAGCGATGTGCTGGATGCAATCGTCACGGCGCCAAAGTTGATGCAGCGCCCGATCGTCATCTGTGGCAACCAGGCACGAATCGGAAGGCCTCCTGAGTCGGCGCTGGAGATAATCTAGACGATACTAGTGAATAATTTTTTCGCGTTCTTCTTCGACGTAAACCGCCTCTGGATCAAAGTCTCCGGCCTCGAACGCATCATTACTGACTTTCACTTCATAGCGACGGCTCACCACTTCTCCATCAAGAACCCCAGGCAACAGTTTCAGAAATTCTTCCATATGGTCTGTTTCAAAGTGTCCCTGGAGCGCGTCCACAGACTCCCACTCCTGGAAAAGAAGCAAGGTGTTGGGGTTTGTCAGGCCAACGTAAAACTCGTAACTGATGCAACCTTCTTCTTCCTGGCTAGCAGCCGCCATCTGGCGCATCAATTCGAGTGCGTCATCTCTGACTTCAGCTTTAACGGGAAAAGTGCCGTGAACAATAATCATCGGGGACAACAAACTTAGATGGATTAAACTCTAGTATAGCGCCAAACATGAGGGGTTACACGTTGACCCAATGAGCCCTGCCATAGCTGCCTCTTTAGCTATCCCGATGCACCGAAAAGGGTGACCAGGCTTGCGCTACGGGCATCACTTCCAATTGATTAACGTTAATATGGGGCGGCACCTGAGTTGTCCAGTAAACAATATCGGCCACATCCTTGCCAGTTAACGGCTGCATTCCCTCATACACAGAAGATGCCTTTACAGCATCGCCTTCAAACCGAACAAGCGAGAACTCCGTGTCACACATACCGGGCTCGACCAAGCTAACCCTTATATTTTTCCCCACAAGGTCAGCCCGAAGGTTTCTTGAAAACTGTTGCACGAACGCCTTTGTGCCACCGTAGGCGTTGCCACCAGGATAGGGCCAACTTGCCGCAACCGACCCAATATTGACAACGTGACCCGCGCCGCGTGCCACCATGCCGGGCAAGATAGCCCGCGTGCAATACATCAGCCCCTTGATATTGGTATCGACCATCGTATCCCAGTGATCAAGGTCCGCCTTGTCAGCTAAATTCAAACCCAGTGCTAGTCCGGCATTGTTGACCAGCACATCGACGACTGAAAATTCCGCGGGCAGTCCGGTGAGCTGTTCGTCAACCGATTCACGTTCACGAACATCCAGCGTTAGGGGCAGTACATTGACCTGTTCACCAAGCTCCTCTGCCAGCAACTCTATTCGATCCGTTCTCCTGGCTGCAAGAATCAGCCGATGCCCTTCAGCAGCAAATTTTCGTGCGCAGGCCTCTCCAAATCCGGACGACGCTCCGGTGATCAAGACTGTTTTCGTTAACATCACTCTTGCTCCGCGATGTAACCGATGCCATTTTGTTTAAATGCATCTGCGATTTCTTTCAGGATTGCCGGGTCATCAATCGTCGCGGGCATTTCGTAGGGCTTTGTATCAACGATCTTCCGGATGACTTGCCTCAATATCTTTCCAGACCGGGTTTTAGGCAGGCGCAGCACCCTGACACTTCTCTTGAAGCTAGCAAACGCACCAACGTCTTTTCGGACCATCGCCACCAGTTCATTTTCAAGGACGCTTAATTCGATATTGACCCCGTCCTTAATCACCACCATTCCTACCGGTACTTGACCTTTGTCTTTATCCTCGATACCGACCACCGCACATTCGGCCACCGCGGGATGAGCGGCAACAACCTCTTCCATTTGCCCTGTCGATAATCGATGTCCAGCAACATTAATCACATCATCAGTTCTGCCCATGATGTAAAGGTAACCGTCACTATCGATATAGCCGCCATCACCGGTGTGGTAATAACCGGGATACTCGCTGAGGTAAGACTCTATATAGCGCTCGTGGTCCCCCCATACCGTTAACAGGCAACCCGGTGGCAGCGGCAGCTTAATCACGACGGCGCCTTCTTCATCGGCACTTAGGGGCTCACAACTCTCTGAAACAATCTGAACGTCAAACCCTGGCACCGACATCGCCACCGAACCCGCTTTGGCTTCCGCTGGTTCCAAACCCATAGGTATACAGGCAACGGGCCAACCGGTTTCAGTTTGCCACCAGTGATCAATCACAGGCACGGCCAGTTTTTCGCACAGCCATTCATAGGTTGAAGGATCTGTGCGTTCACCAGCGACAAATAGAGCGCGAAGATGACTGAGATCATATTTTGACAATAGACTCGCTTCAGGGTCCTCTTTTCGGATCGCGCGAAACGCCGTTGGTGCGGTGAAAAAGACATCGACTTTATAATCAGACAAAATCCGCCAAAAAGTACCCGCATCCGGTGTACGCACTGGTTTGCCTTCAAACAAAATGGTGGTGCAGCCAGCAAAGAGCGGGCCATAGACAATATAAGAATGACCGACGACCCAACCCACGTCAGAGGCTGCCCAGAAGACCTCGCCGGCAGTGACGTTGTAGAGATTTTTCATGCTGTAGGTCAGGGCTACAGCATGGCCGCCGTTATCCCTGACCACACCTTTCGGTTTCCCGGTCGTCCCTGAGGTGTAAAGGATATAAAGGGGATGAGACGATGGGAGCGAAACGGGCTCTGCCGGTTCCGCCATCGCCAGTAGTGAATCCCAATCCCTGTCCCATGGGTTATCCATCTCTGCGACTGACTCAGGGCGCTGGTAAACTAGACAATGATCGATTTGGTGCTCACTGATTTGGAGCGCCTCATCGATCAGTGGTTTGTAAGCGATAACATTGGAAAATTCTACGCCACAGGATGCGCACAAGATTGCCTTGGGTGTTGCATCGTCAATCCTTGTCGCCAATTCTTTCGCCGCAAAACCACCGAACACCACTGAATGAATAGCGCCTATGCGCGCGCATGCAAGCATGGCAATGGCGGCCTGCGGAATCATTGGCATATAGATAATGACTCGATCACCCTGTTTGATATTTAACGAGACAAGTACACCAGCAAACGTTGCAACTTCGTCTCTTAGCTCCCTATAGGTATAGGAGGAGGTGGCATTCGTCACGGGTGAATCATAGATCAACGCGGTCTGATCCCCGCGACCCTTCTCTATGTGGTAATCAAGGGCCAGGTAAGACGAATTAAGTTTTCCATCAGAGAACCACGCATCATTACCATTACTGTCTTTCCCAAGTATGGACGTGGGCGGCTTGAACCAAGCAACACTAGTGGCCTGCTCGGCCCAATACGCTTCGGGGTTTTCCAGAGCTCGTCTAAAGGCTGTCTTGTAGTCAGTCACAATGGTCCACCCATTAAAAAAACAACATACCATTTGTCGCTAGAAATAAAAAAGGGGCTTTTAGCCCCTTTTTTATTTCTAGCGTCGTTTCCGCCGTTTCTTCATAGCATCCAGCTGAGCTCTACTGGGCTGGGCCCTCACTAGCTTCCGGTATAGCAGAGACCTCTTGGAGATCCTCTTGTGCTCTACATAAAAGTCGACCGCTTTTTGCCAAGCCCCCTTTAAACCATGAAGGTTAATTGACACTGTCGTATTAACGATTTTATTCAGTTTCGTCGACATGATGCCGATTTGAAACACTGGAGTACGCGTACCACTCTTTTCAGTTTTCATTCTGAACAGAATACCACGTACTTTTCCTTTAGCCTCAAACAGAGTCGACCGGGCAGCTTCAGTTTTAGCTTTGATTTGTTGCTTTGCCAAGACAGCATCCCTTGACTCTGCTTTAGCTTTTACTTTGGCACGCTCTGCGCCTCTTATTTTTTTCCCATTGGCCTTTAATGAAAAATATTCCTGAAAAGTCTTCCCTGTAATCTGACGTCTAACTCGAAACCCGTGAAACCTTGTCGTGTCCAGTAGTTCTACGCTCA
>JABIVN010000353.1 GCA_018667205.1 Gammaproteobacteria bacterium
CGGGTTATCTAAAACAGGAATTCGAAGCACTGGGCATTAATTTTGAGGAACGCGGGGCACGGACCGATGAGTACATAGACGCCATTCGAGAACTCTGGACCTCAGAACAACCCGCGTTCGCAGGACAGTTTGTAAACTATAAGGGAATCCAGAGCCGTCCGTTGGCCTACCAGAACGGCGGACCACCGGTCATTGTCGGCGGCACCAGCAAAGCCGCGTACCGTCGCGCCATTCAAAAAGGTCACGGCTGGTACGGGTTCGCGCTAGACGTTACGTCAAGTCAGGAAAGTGTAGAGGCATTAAAGACCTTTTCTGAATCAACTGACCGAAGTGTTGACCTGGGTGAACTGGAAATCAGCATCACCCCGCGTATTCCGTTGACGGACGAAGTGATTAAACAATTTGAAGATATGGGCGTCTCCAGATTGATTCTCCTGCAAACCGGCAAAAACGAAGACCAGATGCTGAAAAACATAGACCAGATTGCTAAAGACTTTTTCTGATAAAAAAGACTTAAATAACCACGGTTCTGGTATGAAAACACGTTGGCAGGAAAAGACGGAGAAGTCCAAATGACCATCATTGGTCTCATCAGCCCAGGACAAATGGGCGCTTCAATCGGAGCGGCGGCATCTAACTCAGGATCTAGCGTCATCTGGGCTGGCGACGGCCGCAGCAAAGCAACTCACACACGGGCCTTGGACGCAGGCCTAGAAAATTGTGGCTCTATCACTAGATTGGTTAATGATTCAGACATTGTTCTGAGCGTTTGCCCTCCCCACGCCGCAGAAAACGTTGCCCGGAAAGTAAAACAGTTAGCGTTTTCCGGCCTCTTTGTTGATTGCAATGCCATTGCCCCACAAAAGAGTCGCCTGATAGCAGAGCAGTTTGGCTACCAGCACTATGTCGATGGTGGGATTGTTGGAGGACCCGCCTGGAAAAGCAAGTCGGACACACGGCTGTACCTTTCAGGTGACAGGTCAAACGAAATAGCAGCGCTGTTCGACAATTCCCCCTTACACACTGCTGTTATCGATGGCGAGATCGGCGCGGCCTCTGCCATGAAGATCGTATTTGCCGCCTACACTAAAGGAACTACAGCCTTACTGACGGCGATTCTGGGCGTTGCAGAAAGAGAGGGCGTCAGGAACGTTCTAGAATCACAATGGGGACCGGCCTTCACAAAGCAAGCCCATCAACGCGTTACAGATAACTCGGCAAAGGCCTGGCGGTTTGAAGGAGAGATGCTAGAAATTGCCGCCACTTTCGAAAATGCCGGACTGCCCGGCGGCTTCCACGTGGCCGCTGCTGAAGTTTTTGAACAGCTCGCCCAGTTTAAGAACGAACCTGCGGCAAACATCGTTGAATTGCTGAAGGCGCTAGATCAGCCTGGCCATTAAGCCCTAAGCAAAAGTTCCCTTCTTAGCATAACCCTGCCCCAGGCATAAGCAGCGCCGCCAAACAGGACGTTGGCGACCATCAAAGCAATAAAGATACCCATGTAGCCCCAGTACCGATCAAACACAATTGCCATGGGGATATACACCACCACTGTTCGCAGTATGGACAGGATCGTCGGCGGCAGAGGTTTCCCCAACGCGATGAAAACAGATGCCGCAACCTGACCAACGCCCATCAAACCGAAACTAATAGGGACAATAATCATGAACCAGCCAGCCGCTTCTATTAATTGCTTGTCATCGTTAATCAGGCTCACAAGGTTGTCTCCAAAGAGACCCAAAACAATGAAACAGACCACGCCCCAGAGCAAACAGAATCGATAGGCGATCGACAAACCCTCTTTAATCCGATCGTCCTGCTTAGCGCCCCAGTTTTGCCCTACAAACGGCGCAACGCTTGATGCAAGCGCCCCAAGAATCATGGTCACCAACATTTCAATTCGGGAAACAACCCCAAATGCAGCAACAATAACGTCGCCATGAGCTGCCAGTAACGCAATAGTGATTCCGATGCTGACCGGACCAATCAGCGAGGAAAGCATCGACGGAAGTGCAATATGCATGATGGCCTTGGCAGACAGGAGCCACCCCTTGAGTACGTCTGTCGTTAGCAGAATATTTTCGTTCGCTACGAGAACCGCAAATGCAATGATCCGGATAATGCCAATAATCAGGAAACCATAAGCCGAACCCAATAATCCCTGCGCGGGCACGCCGAATAACCCGAATATAAGAATCGGTGAGACAATCAACTGAACCCCTGACGTGATGGTCATGATGTATCCAGGCACCTTGGCTATGCCCAGCGCACGGAGCACCGTACTACTCACCATCGGTATGGTAAATGAGACCAGCCCGAACACGACCCAGATTTCGGCATAGGCCACTACCAGCTGCAACACTTCACCTTCTGCACCCATCGATGCGTAAAAAAATTCAAGGAAAAAATAGGTTGAGCAACTAAGCAGCAGCGTTAACGCCAGCGTGAGAAAAACGGTATGTGTGGCAAGTCTTTTAACCTGCCTGCGATCCCCCTCACCCTCGGCTCTTGCGATCAGTGACGAAGCGCCAACGCCAACCCCCATTGATATACTGGTGAGCGCCATAATGACGGGGAACATAAAACTATAGGCAGCAAGCTCCTTTGCACCAAGAATCCCGATATAGATCGTCTCGATCATTGAAGCAAGGATCATGGACGATATC
>JABIVN010000354.1 GCA_018667205.1 Gammaproteobacteria bacterium
CATCCTCCTCACACATGATCCCCTTAATAATCAGGGGGCCGTTCCACAGGTCCTTGACCCACTTTACGTCGTCCCAGGTCAGAGTAGGGTCAAGCTGTTCTGCGGACCATTGTGCTAGTGTGGTCAGTCGTTCGACGCCGTTTGCATGACCGACAACGTTGCCAAATGAACGGCGTTTTGACCCTAGCATTCTCAGGCACCACGCTGGGTGCATCCCTATGTTTAAAAGACTCGACAGGGTTATTTTTGGCGGCACCGATAAGCCGTTTTTAATGTCCTTGTGGCGTTGCCCCATAATCTGCAAGTCGACAGTCAACACCAAAGCAGAACAACCGGCCGATTTTGCACGTTCAATCAGTCGGCGTATAAAATCGCGATCCTTCATCATATAGAGCTGGAACCAAAATGGTTTTGATACAGATTCTGCAACGTCTTCAATAGAGCAGATACTCATGGTCGATAGGCAAAAGGGTACGCCAAATTTTTCTGCGGCTTTAGCGGACTGGATTTCGCCATTTACCCACTGCATGCCAGTTAGTCCGACAGGGGCAAGAGCAGTTGGCATTGCGACTTCTTCTCCTAGCATGGTCGTCGTTAGACTTCGGTTGGCCATGTCGACAAGAACCCGCTGTTTGAATTTATGGCGGCTGAATGCGCTTTGATTATCTCGATAGGTTGATTCTGACCATGAGCCAGAATTGACATAATCGTAGAACATACGCGGTACGCGACGTTTATGTTCTTCTTGCAAGTCATCTATGCAGGTAATGGGTTTCATCGGTGTTCCGGTAGCTTGTGTTTATAAGGGCTTCTATAGGCAGCGAGGGCTATTTCCCTGTCAATAATTGATTTCAAACGAACCCGATCCCTGTGATGCGTTCGATGGTTTAAAACACGTACTTTTAAACGGGTTTCAGCTTGCTGAAAAGTGATATATCTTGATGGCCCGTTCGGGAAACTTGTCAGGAAACTCCTCCGACCCTGGCATCATCGTCCTGAACCGGCATTGCGGTGCATGTCGCGCAAACTGGTTAATCAAGAAGTCGTCCGTCAGGTAAGGGCTGTTGACAGTAGCAATCACGTCAGCTTTACCAGCCGAAAGTGATTTTAGTTTTTTGAGGACGGTTCCGTAGTTCCTTTCTACGTCAAAGCTGCCTTTCTGTCGAGTTGGAGGGTCTATGATGATGGTGTCATACGGGCCAAAATGTTTGATCTTGCCCCAGGAACGGAATAGATTATTGGGCACTGACTTAACCAATCGTGGATCTTGATTGTTTAAAGCATGGTTACGCGATCCCCAATTGATACTCGGTTTACTCATGTCGACATTAACAACCTGGCGGGCACCTGCCGCAAGTGCCGCAACAGATAGTGAGCAAGTGTAGGCAAACAGGTTGAGAACGTTCTTACCCTTCGAACTCTGCGAAAGCCAGCGGCGTAGCGGGCGCATGTCTAAAAAGAGTCCGGCATTCTGATTGACGCCAGGTTGAACCTCATATTTCAGTCCGTTTTCCTCCACGATGCAGTGGTTGATTGGGTTCTTGTAAAGACATTGTGTCGGCGTACCCCTGCGCTTGCGGTACTGGAGCATTACGGACTCAATTTGCGAGTGGGTATCGTGCTGAATAATTGCATTGGTGAGTTTTTCGGTATCGTCGATCTCTTCGTAGGTCGTGATGAGAACAACGGGCGAATACCAATCAACAGAAAGGTGTTCAAGCCCTTCAAAAAGCTGCCCGCGACCGTGAAAAATCCTGTGTGCTTCGGGTTGAGCCGAGGAGAAAAAGTCAGCAGCGGACTGGGAAAGAGACTGGTACAAGATGCGCTTATCTAAAAGAAACAGGGGTAAGTTTGGCACACGCCAGGTGCAATAGCACAACACGTTGTTCAGCCACGATTGGCTTTTGTTTCGATGACAGTGCGCGGTGTAATGGTTCTGCGACCCAAGGTTATGTTAGCTGTGTGCCGGCAGGCTGCGGCACACAGCCACCATTCTTGTTGTCTGCGGGGGGCGACGATGTCATGTATGCTTAGTATCAAAGTAATAACCTATGCTCGTATTCGCGAGGATAGCATATGCGATAGCGAGGTAGATTAATTGTGTCTATGGATATTGGAATATGTGTGCCAAGCCATGTAGGTGATATAGGTTACGTTGTTCGAGCAGAAGAGCTTGGCTACAGCCATGCCTGGCTGGCTGATAGCCAGATGATTTGGTCAGACTGCTATGCGGCACTCGCGCTAGCTGCAGACCGAACTTCAACGATCAAACTGGGCACGGGTGTAGCGATTACGGGTACCAGGCCAGCGGCGGTCAACGCTGCAGGCATTGCGACCATTAATGCGATTGCGCCGGGGCGGACATTTTTTGGCGTAGGCGCGGGAAACACGGCCATGCGAATCATGGGGCTGCCGCCGCACCGAATTAAGCAGTTTGAATCGTATCTGCAAGAATTAAAGCCACTTTTGCGGGGAGAAGAGGCCATGATGTCGGCGGGTGAAACTGAAATACCCATCCGACATGTGATGCCGGATAAAGGGTTTGTTAATTTCGAAGACACTATCCCTATGTATGTCTCTGGTTTTGGACCCAGGTCGTTGGCGCTGGCCGGTCAATACGGTGATGGGGCAGTGATGGCTTTTCCAGGCAGTGCGGCGATGATGGAAAACATTTGGGCCATGTTGGAGAAGGATGCGCCTGCAGAATTTAGTCGTGACAGTTTTTACACCACGGCACTGACTGCGATGATTGTTAAGGAAGAGGATGAGGCGATCGATTCCCCTCGAATCAAGCATGAATGCGGTGCCATGGCGATGGCGTCGTTACATTATGCCTACGACCAATGGAGAAATTTTGGTTATCAGCCGCCTAATGCAGTGGCGAGTGTCTGGGAAGATTATACAAAACTGCTGTCAGCTTTTCCTGAAAAGCGCAGGCACCAGCGAATTCACCTCGGTCACAACTGCTGGGTAATTCCCGAAGAGCAGCAGTTTTTGACCAAAGAGTTGTTGCAGGCCACCTGTTTGATTGGCACACAGGAAGAGTTGATCGAAGAGCTTCGCGCATTAAATGAGGCAGGTCTTAATCAGGTGATGAACCTGCCTTCATTCGATCCCCGTTTTGAGGTACTTGAGACGATTGCGAAAAAGATTATTCCCTTTGTCTAAGGTACTAAAGTACGAGTCTAAGGTACGAGCTCAGGGTACGAGTTCAAGGTTCTGGACACGCACAACGGGCTCGATGTCTGACAGGGCGTTTATCGTCCGCCTTGGGCATCATCGATTTTAATATAAGTACCGGTTACAAACTCAGATGCCGGAGATAGAAAGTAGAGTAGCGTGGAATCCATTTGCGCTGGATCCCCAATACGCTTGCGCGGGAAGTGTTGGGCGATATCACCCATTCGCGCCAACATGCCATCCATCATTTCCGATGAAAATGCGCCCGGTGCAATAGCATTAACGTTAATATTGTTCCTTGCCCACTCAACCGCCAGCACCTCGGTCATCCGTATGATCGCCGATTTTGTTACAGAGTAAAGTGCTGCGCCGTTTCCGCTGTAGTTGAACCCACCGACAGATGAAATGTTGATCATGCGTCCCGGCTGCTTTGCAGCGATCAGCCTGCGAGCGACTTCACACGATAGTTTAAAGGGGCCAACCAGGTTGGTATCGAAC
>JABIVN010000355.1 GCA_018667205.1 Gammaproteobacteria bacterium
GGCGTAGATATTTTTAATGCAAGACCGCGACTTCAGTTAAAGAGGCGACTGAATTAGTCTTCCGAATAGTGAAGCTCAGCATCAGCATGATTATCCGGTTGTAGTGGTACCCTGCCTTCAAAGGAGAAAGCAGGGCACACCAGAGGCGGTTAGTTGAAGTTATACGTGAGTGCCATCGTCACCAGCCTGGGGGGCGCGATAGATCCGGTCATATCACCGTTAACCCCTGGGTTAATTTTTGCCAGAGGCTTATTGCCGATGGAAGTGACATAGATCTCGTTAAAGCAATTGGTGCAGCTGACGCCCACCTCCCATGGACCATCCTGTTGGAAAAGGGTTGCCGCGAGATGTGTCACCGTTCGGTCTGGAACGTCCGTGAAAGGCTGATTTAGTCCCCGTTCACCATTGTTGTGATGGATCGTATCAAACGACGCTTCCAGTCCCCAACTGTTAAAGACAGTCGTGTTGTAAGTAGCGCCAATGTTTATCACAAGCGGTGGTCCACCGTAGGCCTTGCCGGACAGGTCCTGGATGGCCACTCCGTCAGGACCGATATGGCAGCCCGGCCCCTTTTGCGTTGCAAGATCGCTGCGAGCGCCATCAACCGCGTGACACCCGGCATCGTCCCACTTGGTGAACGCCAGGTGGGCATAAGAGAGTGCCGCGCGTAATTTAATCGCGCCGTTCATCTGGTAGATAACATTGGCTTCAACGCCGTAATTTTCAGCTTCGGCGGCGTTTTGCAAGGTGAAGGTCGTGGTGTTTGAGTTAAAGATGCCGACCTGCAGGTCTTCAGATTCAAAATAGAAACCAATGATTTCAGCGCTGAGTCGGTTGTCCATAAAGCGACCCTTCATTCCCGCCTCAAAACCGTTAACCGTCGTTTCATCAAACACAAGGGTATCGTTAGCAACGTCAGTTGGCAGCGAGGCAAGATTAGGTACGGTTCCTGGGTTTGAAATACCGGCAGACTGAAAGCCTGTTTTATAGGCACCGTAGAACATTAGGTTTTCACGCGGATGGTAGCTGAGGGTGAATTCCGGTGACGTATTATCGGTCGAATCTGCAGGGTTATAGGTCAATCCGACTGGGCCGAACCCAAGACCGCCGCTATTTTCAAACAGGTTACCACCGACCGCTTTGCGATCTTCATCCGTGTACCGAACCCCGCCGGAAACTGTCCATTGGTCATTGATCTGGTAATCAACGCTACCGAAAACGGAGAAACTCTCTATATCGTTGTCCCAATGTTGGTGATAATTGATGTAGCTGCCCGTATAAGGTGCAGGTGCACTATTGGCTGGTACTGACGCACCAAAAATGTTGCTCAGATTCTCAGTCAGGATCTGAACAGGTGCATCAAGGTCACGGGTCATGTCCTCGTAGAAGACTCCGGCCAGGAAGTTAAGCTTGCCATCAAAATCCGACTGAATACGAAACTCCTGGGTGAAGGACTCTCCTGACTCGCCCTGTTCGGAGACAACGACAGCAAAGCTGGTGTAGTCGTAATTGGTGTATTCAAGATGCTTGTAATCCCAATAACTGGTCAATGAAGTCACCAGGTAGTTGCCAAGATCCCAGTTTAATTCCAGGGTATAG
Organism: Gammaproteobacteria bacterium; assembly: GCA_018667205.1. Lineage (GTDB taxonomy): Bacteria > Pseudomonadota > Gammaproteobacteria > Pseudomonadales > Azotimanducaceae > UBA9659. Next base: position 1,600 of record JABIVN010000355.1, read on the forward strand.
ATATCGTTCTCAACGCGATTGTAAAAACGATCGTTTTCATCAAGACCCGGGTGTGCGTTGATAACGTCGGCAGGCGGTAAGGCGCCGTTTCTTTCCAGCCTCGGAGAGTTAGTACAAGTTTGGGAAACGTCCGGCCAACGGAATGGGCCGGCCCCGTAGTAGGGGTTAGCGCCTACGCCATCGGCACAGGCGACTAATACGGTAACGCCAGAGTCATTTTGTTCAGACTCCGAATAGAACACTTTAAGTTTCGCCTCAAAGTTATCTGTAGGCTCCCAGACCGTCGTCCAGCGAACTACCGTTTGTTCCTGACCGGGGTATTTATCATACGAAGGACCACGAACGGGTAGGGGCGTTGAGTATTGCGTTATGCCGACAGCGCCGTCGGGGAGGTTGTTGTCGATAACCTGTGCAGAATTATCGAGCCAGCCACCGTTCATATCCTGGAACCTGCCAGCGATACGCATTGCAAGGGTATCACCAACCGGAAAAGAGATTCCGGCTTCAAGCACTGGGTCTTCTGAAACAAATTCATAGCTTGCCCGAACAAACCCTTCTATATCGTTGCCGATGGTCGGTGACTTACTGGTCACTCCGATAACACCAGCGGGGCTGTTTTTACCAAAATAAAGCGATTGCGGTCCCTTTAGTACTTCCACTGATTGTAGGTCAAAAAATCCAACATCCAGCACGTGGCTTCGCTGGAAGGACATGCCATCCAATACCAGTGAAACGGGTTGGTCAGTGCCATAATCAGTGGCAAGGTTGCCGACACCACGAATTGAGATGTTGCCACCCTGGCCGCCACCGGCAGCGTGGCTTATGGATAAACCGGGTATGCGTTGCGTTAATTCAGCCAGATCACGTGTGCGATACCGGTCTAGTTCCTCCGCGGTCAACACCGCGGCGGAAACCGGTACGTCAATTAGCCGTTCTTCCCGTTTTCGGGCGGTAACAATCACTTCTTCAATGCCTACAGCTTCTTCAGCGTGTATTGAAGTGATTGCGGTGAGCATACTGGTGATAGCAAGAGAAGAGAGCCCGAACGCGCGGATGGTCTGGCGAGATAAAGATTTCAATGAAAGCATAGTGTTTCCTCTTATTAGTCTAGGGACTTGAACCTATCTTTTATCTGTTTCTTTGCGATGACTTCGTGCCAAGTCCAATTTGTAAGGAACTTGAGCCTGATCACAATACGCTAATTTTCAAGCACTTGTAAATAGTTGTAGTTGACTACACCAATGGGGGTGATCCACAAGATGAAGCACTAAGGTGCGTTTAGCGTCTACAAGGGTAATGTTGGCTAAGGCTATGCCGCTCGTAGATCTGGTAGGCAACGCAACATCAAACTGTTTCGGAGTGATTGAGTTAAAGGTCTGTGACCGCACTGCACTGGGTCAAGGGCTTGCCTAAGGGGATTGTTTAAGTGGATTGTTTAAGTGGATTGCTTGAAGTGGATTGCTTGAAGTGGATTGTTTGAAGTGTGGAAGGAGGGTCGTGGCTAAACGTAGTCTTGCGCCAACGCTTAGTGGCTTTGTTAAGTCGCGCCCAGGTTGGTAACAGAAGAATATTGAAAACTACCCCCGTTTCCGGGGGTAGTTGATGACTTAGCCGAACTCGGAGATGACGCCCTGAATAGATTCTTTGGCATCACCGAATAACATTCGAGTGTTTTCACCAAAGAAGAGCGGGTTGTCTACACCAGAGAACCCCGAAGCCATGGAGCGTTTCAAAACGAAAACCGTCCGTGCCTGATCAACGTTAATGATAGGCATGCCATAGATAGGACTGTCTTCGTCTTCTCGTGCGCTGGGGTTAACCACGTCGTTGGCCCCAATCACCACAGCGATGTCAACGTTCTCAATCCTTGGATTAATGTCGTCCATTTCAACCAGTTGTTCGTAGGGTACGTCGGCTTCTGCGAGCAGCACGTTCATGTGACCAGGCATTCGTCCGGCGACAGGATGAATGGCGTAGCTTACTTCGCAACCATTGGCTTCCAGAATTTCACCAAGTTCTTTCACAACGTGCTGAGCCTGCGCAACTGCCATACCGTAACCAGGCACGAAGCAGACATTGCTGGCGGCTTCAAATAGGTAATAAGCGTCTTCAACAGAGATGGGTTTAACTTCACCCTCAATAGCCTTGCTTTGCTTAACTGCACCGAATCCGCTGAACAGAACGTTCGCCAGGGATCTATTCATGGCCTTGCACATGATGTTGGTCAGGATGATACCTGAGGCACCAACCAGTGAGCCGGCAACGATTAAGATGTTGTTGTTAATTGCGAAACCGGCTGCACAAGCAGCAATGCCAGAGTAGCTATTCAGCAACGAAATCACCACTGGCATGTCAGCGCCGCCAATCGGAATTACAGCCATAATACCAAGCAGCAATGCAAGACCGAGGGTGATATACAACCACTGACTTTCAGGCCCAGGGTCAAGACAGAACTGGTAAGACGCGTACACGATGCCAACCAGGAGCAGGCTGTTAACGATCCGTTGTCCTTTAAAGACAATGGCAGCACTGTTCATTACTTCGGCAAGTTTGGCGTAGGCGATAAGGCTGCCGGTAAAGGTCAGACCACCAATAAGGATCGCGAGTAGAATAGTCACGGCAGTGAATGTGTCGATGCCGCCACCGTAAAGGGTTGCCCAGCCAACCAGCAGGCTAGCTGCACCACCGGAACCGTTGAAGAGCGCGACCATCTCGGGCATTGAAGTCATGCCAACGAGTCTCGCAGCCAGTGCACCAACGATAGCGCCCAGGACCATGCCACCGGCTATGTATTCATAACTGACGATGCCTTCGGCTGTCAGGCCGGCGACGACAGCGATCAACATACCGATCGATGAAAACAGGTTGCCACGCCTTGCGGTAGCAGGTGAACCCAGCATCTTGAGTCCAAAGATGAACAGGGCTGCTGAAACAATGTAAGAAAGGTTAGCTAATAGTTCGATATTCATTTTTTGCCACCTGCTTTCTTGCTTTTGAACATGCCTAGCATGCGGTCGGTTACGAGGTAGCCGCCGACAACGTTAACAGTGGCGAATGCCACTGCCGCGGTGCCAAGGTATTTACCCATTTCGTTGTCTACCATGCCCGACGCCAGAAACGCGCCGGCCAGTGTGATACCGGAAATCGCGTTTGCACCAGACATCAGCGGCGTGTGCAGCGTTGCAGGTACCTTGGAAATTAGTTCAAATCCAAGGAATACCGATAGCACTAGAATAAAAATCAGAAATATAATTTCCATTTTAGCTTCCCCTTATGTTCTTGATGGCGTCGTTTACTAGACTACCGTCGTGTGTAATAACGCAGCCCTTGAGAATGTCATCATCAAGGTCGAGGTTGAAAGTTTTACTTTCTTCATCCCAATATTCGCTGACGAGGTTATAGAGGTTGGATGAGTACATCTGACTGGCGTCACTGGACACGTGCGCCGGCAGGTTAGCGACACCAATAATGGAAACACCATTAATATCAACTGTTTCGTCTGGCTTTGATCCTTCAAAGTTACCGCCGGAATCAACC
>JABIVN010000356.1 GCA_018667205.1 Gammaproteobacteria bacterium
AGTTCCAGAATCCAGCCGGCTGCGTTATCAAGAAAGTATCGATCGTGCGTGATCGCCACGACCGTGCCAGGGAAATCTTTAAGATAACGCTCTAGCCATGCGACACTCTCTGCATCCAGATGGTTGGTAGGCTCGTCAAGCAGCAACATATCGGGATTTGACATCAACAATCGACATAACGCGACGCGCCTTTTCTCGCCGCCCGACAGGTGCTCAACTTCCGCATCCCAGGGCGGTAAACGAAGGGCATCGCTGGCGATGTCCATCCTGCGCTCCAGATTCCAGCCATCTAACGAATCAATTCTCAACTGCAGGTCCCCCTGCTTGTCCAATAGTTGGGTCATTTCATCTTCGAGCATGGGTTCGGCAAACCTGTCGCTGATGGCGTTGAACTCCTTCAATAACTCATTGATCTCGCCCAGCCCGTCTTCAATATTACCGCGGACATCTTTGCTATTGTCCAGTGCGGGTTCCTGGGGCAAGTAACCTACATTCAAGTTCGTTTGGGGCCGTGCTTCGCCAAGATACTCGGTATCGACGCCAGCCATGATTCGAAGCAATGTTGATTTACCCGCACCGTTTAACCCGAGCACTCCGATCTTGGCTCCCGGAAAAAACGACAGGGAAATATCCTTGAGGATAGTCTTGTTAGGGGGCACAACTTTGCCGACCTGGGACATGGTGTATACATACTGAGCCATGGTGGTTCTCGAAAACAAAAAGGTTATTCTACTGCAAGCCTGGTGCTGGTGGATGATAAATCTAGTGCTTGATAAATCTAGCGCTTGATCAAAATGAAGTAGAATGTCAAATTTAGCCGCCGGGAGTGACCGTGTATTGCCCATTTTGTTCGACCAGTGAAACGAAGGTAATTGACTCCCGTTTGGTAGGAGATGGAAACCAGGTTCGTCGTCGTCGTGAGTGCCTGAGTTGTGGAGAACGATTTACGACCTTCGAATCCGCTGAGTTGGTGCTGCCCAGAGTGATTAAGAACAATGGTTCACGGCAGCCATTTGACGAAGAAAAACTGCGAAGTGGGCTCCTTAGAGCGCTGGAAAAAAGACCGGTCGATCTTGAGAGAATCGACGCGACCCTAGACAGGATCAAGCACAGGCTTCGGGAAACGGGAGAACGCGAAGTGGGTACCAGAGCGGTGGGGGAACTCGTCATGGACGAGCTTCGTGAGCTTGATGACGTTGCATACGTGAGGTTTGCCTCCGTCTATCGAAGTTTCCAGGATATGAATGAGTTCAGACTCGAGATTGAGGCCATGGACAAACATAAGGCTGAAAAGGAAAGTTAATGTCTCTGGAAGACCAAGGTTTTATGGCGAAAGCGCTAAGGCTAGCCGAAAACGGCAGGTACTCGGCTCACCCTAATCCCTGTGTTGGATGTGTACTTGTGCGTCGCGGAAACGTGGTCGGTGAAGGCTTTCATATGTTAGCAGGCCAGGGTCACGCGGAAGCCAATGCACTGGCTTCCGCGGGAATCGACGCTCTTGGGTCGATAGCCTATGTCACATTGGAGCCGTGTAGCTTTCATGGCAGAACTCCATCATGTGCACACGCGTTGGTCGATGCGGGCGTGACCAAGGTTGTGGTAGCCATGCTGGATCCAGATGAGCGGAACGCAGGCAAAGGGATTCAGATACTTCGAGAAGCGGGGCTAGAGGTCGTTGTTCCTTTTATGGAGGACGCTGCACAGGAGCTCCTTAAGGGACATGTGAGTCGACACACAAAACATAGACCCTTTGTGCGCCTTAAGCTTGCAATGACGCTGGATGGCAAGACAGCGCTCTCAAACGGGGAGAGCAGGTGGATTACGTCCCCCGAATCCCGTGCGGACGTCCAAAAGCTTCGGGCCGCAAGCGGGGCAATTGTAACCGGCGTGCAAACAGTGATCGACGACGACCCCAGGCTTTCTATTCGAAGTGAAGAACTCCATGTTGAACATGCGCAACTGTGTGCAGGTGTTGAGCGGCCAGTCTATATCCTTGATTCTGGTCTGCGTATCCCAGAAACGGTTCAGTTGATGTCGGTACCTTCCACGGTGGTGGTCACCACAAGTGACAGGGAGGCGAATTTACCCGTTGAGGTATTACGGCTTTCAGCGTTAGAAAACAGAGTCGATATTAGCGCGCTGCTGCAAGAGTTGGCGGCAAGGGAACATAGTGAAGTCCTCTTTGAGTGCGGTCCCACGCTGGCAGGTTCTCTGATAAATCAGCGACTGGCAGATGAGATTGTCATTTATATTGCGCCGCGTCTAATCGGTAATTCGGGAAGGTCGTTACTGAACCTTGCAGAAGTTGCTAGAATGTCGGACCTTGCGGAGCTAAGCATCAAGAATATCAGGGTTATCGGTCCGGATATTAAAGTCACCGCAAGCGTGAATTAACTTTTCAGGAACAAAAAATGACAAAAGTCATCGAAGGCGATTTTTCAGCGAACACCGCCAAATTCACACTGGTCGTTGGTCGGTTCAACAGCGCGATCGTAGATAATCTATGTGCCGGGGCAATTGATACGCTCAGAAGGCAGGGTGTGCCAGCAGCGAACATTACTGTGGTCAGAGTACCTGGTGCGTATGAAATGCCACTGGCAGCGAAAAGAGTTGCGGCCAAAGGCGAGACTGACGCCATCATCGCTCTGGGTGCAGTGATTCGCGGGGGTACGCCACATTTTGACTTTGTCGCTGGCGAATGTTCAAGCGGGTTGGCCAGGGTCGCCCTGGATTATGACCTGCCGATTGCTTTTGGTGTGCTCACCACGGATACCATTGAACAAGCCGTTGATAGGTCTGGGACCAAGGCAGGCAACAAGGGTGCGGACGCGGCAATGACCGCGCTAGAGATGGTCAGTTTGCTGCGCAACATTGGATGAAACCCAACGCAGCTGCTAGAAGCAGATCAAGACAGTTCCTTGTCCAGGCGCTTTATCAGGCTCAATTGACCGGTACCGAGGTTGCGCTGGTCATCGATTCTTTCACGAAAGAAAACAACATGAAGCGCGCCGACATGGGGTATTTCAAAGACGTGCTTTGTGGCATCGGAAATGACCAGCAAAAGCTGGAAGCGTTGATTACGACCAAGGCGGACCGACCTCTCGACGAACTGGATCCGATTGAGAAAGGGATTTTGATGATGGGCGTCTTCGAGCTTTGTTCAAGGATTGATGTGCCGTATCGGGTGGTGATTAATGAAGGCGTTGAATTGGCTAAGTCGTTCGGCGGGACTGACAGTTACAAGTACATCAACTCTATTCTGGATTCCCTGGCAAAAGAGCTAAGACAGGCAGAGTAGCCATGAGTACACGGGAATTTTCGATCATCGAGCGTTATTTCAAGCCGCTAGCCACCCTGTCGCAACACGAAAATACGGTTATTATTGGGCCCGGCGACGACTGCGCGGTGCTGCGTGTCCCCGATGGCCAAGAGTTATGTGTGTCGACTGACACGCTGCTCGAAGGCGTTCATTTTTTGCCGAATTCACGGGCAAAGGTCGTGGCCTCCCGAACCATGGCGGCGAATCTTAGCGATCTTGCTGCGATGGGGGCAACCCCTTACGCTTTTCTGCTTGCAATGACATTCCCTGAAGCCAGGGAAGACTGGCTTGAAGATTTTTCAGCCACCCTGTCTGACATCATCAAGCAATATCAGGTGCCCCTGGTCGGTGGTAATTTATCGAAAGGCCCGCTTAGTTTAACGGTAACAGTGATGGGAACAGTGCCGGCAGGCAGTGCCTTAAAAAGAAGCGGAGCGTCGCTCGGTGATGATATTTATGTCACGGGTACGCTCGGTGATGCAGCCCAGGGGCTAGCCCTTTTGCGCAAGGGAGAGGTCAATGGGTACCTTGTAAGTCGATACCAGTTTCCCGTAGCAAGGATAGCGGCGGGCAGACAACTGCGAGGGCTTGCAAAGTCACTGATCGATATATCCGATGGGTTGGTCGCAGAGATTGGCCATCTTGGGGAGGCGGATTCGTTAGGCGCCGAGATTGCCGCTGGGGAACTGCCGTTATCGAAAGAGCTGGTTCAGAGTGCCGGTCAGGAAGCGGCAATCGGCATGGCGCTTTTTGCGGGTGACGACTACGAGCTATGTTTCACAGCAGACCCAGCAGATTCTGGCAAGATTAAAGCCGTATCAGCGTCGATCGGTGTGCCCATGACGCGAATTGGTGTGGTGACTGAAAGCGATAAAATAGTGATCAGGAATAGCAAAGGTGAACCCATGGAATTTGGTAGACCCGGCTACGAACACTTTTAGAGAGGGTGATTAACGATGCCTGACGATTGGAAAACCGTCTTTTTAAGAATGGACTACTTCCTTGCCTTTGGCCTGGGAAGTGGGCTCGCTCCTATCGCGCCGGGTACCGCTGGTTCTGCGCTGGGGCTACTTCTTTTTATACCCGCGCTCTACGCGCCACTCCCTGTGCAGGTGGCGATAATTGTCATCGGCTTCGTTTTGGGCGTCTGGATTTCTGATCGCGTTGCCAAACACATGGAAGTCAAAGATCCGGGCGGTATCGTCTGGGATGAATTCGTTGGTATGTGGATTACTCTCCTATGGTTACCCTCGTTGATCTGGTTACTTCCTGCTTTCCTGTTGTTTCGTTTGTTCGATATATGGAAGCCCTGGCCGGTTCGCGTTGCCGATGAAAAACTCGCCGGTGGGCTCGGCATTATGCTGGATGACGTTTTTGCCGGCGTCTATGCTTTAGCGGCTGTGCAGTTACTAAACTTCGGCTTTCAGCAATTGACTGCCTGAACGGGTTGTTACCCCGGGAACGACCTGCCCTACGTGGTCCCTGGGCGACCAGTATTGAAGTGGTTATGGCCAGACGTGACGCCGCTGTATAGTGAGCAGGATACCAACGACAGAGGGGGTATGGTGACCGACATCGCGGACATGACGAACCGTATGAAAATAGTTCTGGTGCTACTGCTGCTATTTTCTTTTCCATCACTGGCAATTGAAATCGAAGTGCGAGCATTGTTTAGGGGTGCCGCAATGTTCGTGATTGATGGCCAGGACCAATTGCTGAAAAAAGGACAGGTCGCCAAGTCAGGCGTAGAGTTGGTTGATGCAAACCCCAGGGAGGCTATTGTTCGAATAAACGGCCAAAACCGAATATTGCAGCTGAGCGATAGGATCGGCTCGACTTTTGAAAGACCAGATAAAGCTCAGGTGCTGATTAGGTTGGCTGAGAACCATCAGTACATCACAACGGGCAGTATCAATGGTCGTGCTGTTCGATACCTTGTAGACACCGGTGCAAATGTTGTTGCGATGAATGCGAACACCGCAAGCTTGTTGGGCCTGAGTGTCGAAGGAGGCGTCAAGACCACCGCGTCTACTGCCAGCGAGGACCTTCTGGTGACCATGGTAATGATCAAAGAGATGTTCGTCGGCGAAATCAAGCGGGACAACGTGCAGGCAATCATTATCGATGGAGACAACCCAAAAGACATCCTGCTTGGCATGTCCTTTCTTCAGCATGTTGATATCAGTGAAAAGGCAGGGTTGATGGTGCTAACCAGTAAACTATGAGTCGTTTTATATTCTTGGGTCAACTGCTACACTGAGCAGCCATTTTTGAACCGGAGGCTTCTTTGCCTGCTACTTTTGTCGCATCCTGCCGCTTACCCACGCCATTTGGGGAGTTCTGGATGCACGGCTTTGAAGATGCGGACACCGGACAGGAGCACATTGCGCTGGTGCTGGGGGATGTAGCCAATGGCGATGCGGTGTTGTGCCGCGTACATTCGGAGTGTCTTACGGGGGACTGCCTGTTTAGTATGCGGTGCGACTGTGGGTCACAACTCGAGTTTGCGATGCGTACCATTTCTGAAAATGGTTCTGGCGTGATTCTTTACCTGCGACAGGAAGGTCGTGGTATCGGCTTGATCAACAAGATTCGTGCTTACGCGCTGCAAGACAAAGGTGCAGACACGGTAGAGGCGAACGAAAGACTAGGGTTTGATGCGGATTTACGCGACTACACAATTTGTAAATCTATGTTTCTCCACTTGCAGGTCAGCAAGGTCCGGCTGATGACAAACAATCCGGTCAAGGTGCAGGCATTAACCAAGCTTGGTATTGAAATTGTTGAACGGGTGCCGATCGAAACCGGGCAAAACGATCATAATGCAAGATATCTAGCAACGAAGGCAGGCAAGCTTGGTCACTTGTTCGGTGAACGTCAGAAATAAAGCCGCGAGTTGATCTGTGACGCAATGTTAGCGGCGGTTAATCCCACCACTTGCCGCATGTTCGCTGGTTCATCCTGATCGATAAAGACATCCGGCACACCCAGATTAAGTAGCTGGCAATCCAGCCCCTGGCTTACAACGTATTCGTTAACTGCCGATCCAGCGCCGCCTGCAATAGCGTTTTCCTCGATGGTCACTAACAGTTCGTGGCTGGCGGCAAGGTGTGTAATTAGTCCCGTGTCCAGAGGTTTGACGAAACGCATATCGATGAGCGTCAAGTCCAGTTTGTTAGCGACCGATTCACTGATATTTCTAGTGGTGCCAAAAGCCAAGATAGCAGCACGTTTTCCTTCGCGGCATATTAGCGCTTTGCCTAGCGCTACTGGAGGTTCCTGCTTACCACTCGTTGCAGTTCCCCGGGGATACCTCACCACGCAGGGGCCCTTATACGCAAAGCCGAAGTCCAGCATTTGTTCCATCACAACGCTGTTCGATGGGCTCATGATCACCATATTTGGAATTGCTCGCACAAACGAGTAGTCGAAGATACCGGAGTGCGTAGGGCCATCTTCCAGTAAGGACGCTCGATCAACGGCAAACAGGACATCCAGGTTCTGTATGGCCACATCATGGATGAGTTGATCGAAGGCGCGTTGCAGGAAGGTCGAATAGATCGCTACGACCGGCTTGGCCCCGCCCGTTGCGAGTCCCGCCGCCAAGGTGACCGCGTGTTGTTCGGCGATGGCGACGTCGTGAAACCGGTCCGGGAACTGCTCGGAAAACGCGGTTAGCCCTGACCCTTCCTTCATTGCTGGCGTGATCGCAAACAACCGTTTGTCCGTTATCGCCTTGCGTGTGATCCACGCTCCGAATACCGCCGCGTAGGTGGTTGCCTTGTTTTCACCCTGTTTCTCGAGCTTGGTGAGTGAATGGCTGGATACCGGTGAGGTCTCTGCAGGCGCATAACCTTTGCCCTTCTTCGTGATCAGGTGCAGTAGTTTCGGGCCGGCATGGGCTTTCATTGCCTCCAGGTTTTCAAGCAGGGCATCAATGTCGTGACCGTCCACGGGTCCTGTGTAGCGGAAACCTAAATCAGTAAAGATACTGCCGGGAGTCGTATGGTGATCTTGCCCTTCGTCGTTTGCTCGATCAGCGTTATCTAATTCGTGAGCTGAAATATTGCGCGCGAAATAGTTTGCCAGGCCACCGACATTCTCTGAAATCGACATTGCGTTGTCATTCAGTACGACCGTTAGATCTGCTTGGCAGGCAGCCACGTGGTTCAGTGCCTCAAAAGCCATGCCTGCTGTCATCGCGCCGTCGCCGATCACCACCACGGTATGTGATTGGCGCCCTGCATTTTTGTTGGCAAGCTCAATGCCAAGTGCAGCGCTGATTGAAGTCGAAGAGTGTCCGGTGCCAAAGACATCAAAGATGCTTTCAGATTGGCTTGGGAACGGCGCTAGACCGTCAGGCTGCCGGAGGGTGTGCATGCGCTCTCGCCGCCCGGTAAGGATCTTGTGGGGGTAAGTCTGGTGGCCGACATCCCAGATGAGCTGGTCGGTAGGGGTATTGTACGAATAGTGAAGTGCAATCGTGAGCTCAATCACGCCAAGGCCTGCACCAAAGTGTCCGCCGGTTTGACCAACCGAATACAACACGAAGTGACGAAGCTCGCTGGCAAGGTCAACCAGCTGTTCTGGTGCCAGTTTTCGAAGCTCGGATGGGTCTTCGATGGTATCAAGCAAAGGGGTGTCAGGCCTTTCGGTTGGGATCTTGTTAAACATTGATTGGAGTAGGCACGGGTTTAGTGAGATCAGGCGTTCTGCCTAGGTATCGAAAGAAGCGTTATCGATTTGATCGAAATCTTCTTCGGATATCTGGCCATTTTCTTCGATGAGTAATTTTACTTTTTGCTCCGCTTTTACCAATGCCTGCTGGCATTGCCGCGTGAGCTTGATCCCTTCCTCGAAGGTTTTTAGAGACTCTTCCAATGACAGGTCTCCGTCTTCCATGCGTCCTACCAGCTGTTCTAGTTTTTCAAGTGATTGCTCAAAGGGGTAACTTTTTTTTGCTGCCATGATATGGGCTCGATAGGATGACGCCTGCACCTTACGTTTCGGCTGGCCGAAGGTCAATTGTGACTGAGGTGAACTGTGGGTTATGCTTCGCGACTTGTGATTTCGAATAGGAGTTTTACATGAAGCGAGTTGTAAGTGGTGTGTTGGTTTTGGCGTGTCTTGGCGTTGGGCAGTTTGCTCTTGCAGATGGCGCGGCAGAAACGAAATACAGAAAATCTGTGATGAAATCGATTGGGGGTCACATGTCTTCAATGGGTACTATTTTGAAAAACCAGATTCACATGGATGACCTGGTCATTCATGCCAGGGGCCTTGCTGGTCTGGCGGATATTGCGCCGGAAGTGTTTCCAGAAGGCAGCAATACTAAAAAATCAAAAGCGTTGCCGGCTGTTTGGGAAAACCCAGAGGAGTTCAGCCAGGCGATGGACCGGTTTATAGATGCAGCAGAAGGTATGGCTTCTGCTGCTGGTACTGAAGATATGTCAGAAATCGGCCCGGCTATTCAGGCGCTCGGTGGTTCCTGTAAAGGTTGTCACGACGATTTTAAGGCTGAATAAAACGTTTCGTATGGCGCGTTCAGCGGGCTATACGTAGTGGACCAACCAATAAACAAATCCGACACAGACTGCCAATAGTGTAGCGGCGTTGACGGATTCTTGTATCAAAGAAGGCTTGTCTGCAGGTGTGGTCAGGCCTTTTTTGTATCCCGAGATCATCGGCAGTACAAGGCGATCTCTTTTGTAAAGTTCATGGAAAATAATGGCGGCAAGATGCAATCCAATCAGCCCATAGAGTGCTTTGGCGCAAAAGTGGTGAACCGTGGTCAGTGTGTCGCTGGTGGCGTCACCGACTAAGTGCACCAACGGGCCTTCCATGAACATATCGTCGTTGGCAAATAGCCCGCTTGTCGCCTGGGTACCCAGCACGAATAACATGATAACGATACTTAAGGCGCCAAGCGGGTTATGCCCGGTAGAGCTGGTCTGCTCCTTGTTCACTAGCTGCCTGATATAGGGGAGCAGTCCGGACAGATTAATGAAGGATCGGAATCTGGAATGAGTCGACCCAACAAACCCCCAGATCACTCGAAAGATCACGAGCGTGAGAATCCCATAGCCGGACAGCATATGATAATCCATTTCCGTGAATCCGCCGTTGATTCCAGTGTAGAGCGAAAAGGTGACCAATAGGGCAAGCGACCAATGGAACAGGCGCAGAGGCAGGTCCCAAACGCGCTGCTCAGGTGGTGTAGAGCCTTCAGCCGGTATAGCGCCTTTAGCTGGTGTAGAGCCTCCAGCGGGTATAGAGCCTTCAGCAGGAATAGATTCAGTCAATGTAAGGGTCCGTTAGGAAAGCCCGTGATTATGCCTATAGTGCTATCGGCTAATCCAGTCTTCTGTAAGCTGGCACATTGAACAGTGCTACCACCAGTACGATCAGGCACGCTGCAGAAATGCCGACTGCCCACTGGGGGCCAAAGAGGTCCGCCGCGACGCTGATAGGGTACAGCGCGATGCTAAGGATCGACATTTCCAGCATGTAGATACTCATTACCCGCCCCCTGAACTCGTCTGCGACATAGGCCTGTATCAACACGTTAGACAGAGACATCCGTGCAGCCTGGCCGAACCCGACGAATGTCAGCAACAAAACCGAAAGCCAGTAGTGTGTCGATGCGGCGAACCCGAGTAGTGCAATCCCCATCATTAATGCGCCGTAAAGCAGGACACGGGCGCGCCGCTTATTAGGGAGTGAGGCCACCAGCAGGGAGCCGATCAGGGAACCGATACCCGATATAGAGATAAGCATACCCAGCCTGTCCGGGCCGGCATCCAGAACATCCTTGACGAAACCTGGTAGTAACATGAAATAAGTCAGGCTAAAGAAGACCATCAGGAAATTTGTGCCAAGTAACATAAAGATAATGGGTGTCCTCAACACATAGCCAAAACCATGCTTTAACTCCATTAAAATTGGTAAGCGGGGTCCGTCTGCTCCCTTGTTGTCAGCCACTTTTATTTTGAATATGGTCAGGGTGGCGAAAAGATACAGTGCTGACATCAACAAATAGATCCATTTAGCCGGATCGATATTGCCGTCACCTCCGCCGAGCGCCGCAACCAGACCGCCTGCCAGACCCGGAAGTAGCAGCCGGGCGGTATTCATGCCGGATGTACTCAGGGCAATAGCGTTGGTCATCAGGTCCAGACCCACCACATCCTTCGTCAGCGCCTGCCTCGAGGGCATCATGGCATTCATGACAATACCCTGCAGAATCGAGGCGACTAGTAAATGCTCGAAGACAAGGGCGCCCTCTGCAATAAGCCAGGCGACCCAAAGAGTAACGAACATGTTGCAAACGCCCGAGACCTGGATGACCTGCGTTTTTTGCCTTACTCTATCTGCGACGACGCCGCCTAAGGGGGCCGCGATCAGTCCAACTAATCCCCCCGCTGCTGTCATCCATCCGAGTTTTTCATAACTACCGGTTATCTCGAACACCAGCCAGCCGCGTACGAACATTTGAATGTTCATTGACGCAAAATTCCCGAACATGCTGACGAAGAACCAGCGATAGTTTTTGATCTCAAAAGCCCTAAAAGTGCTATGAAGGCGGCTTTGGGATCGGGAGGAAAAGTTATTCATCGGTCGGAGAGTAACATGCTTTCCAAACCGGCCATGGAACAGCGACTTTACGCTGTCGCGGCCAGCGAGTGCTTATAGCTGGAGGCTGATCACTCGTGCAGTGACGTTTTCGACGACATCATCTGACCTGAAACGCCATCCTGAAGAAATACCGACGCTGGCGCTGCCCTTAACGTTACCAATTTTGCGGCTTTTGTTGGCACGCTGACCATTAATGACGGCAGTAAACTGCACCACAGCGGACCGTATCGGGATTCTCGTGGTGTTAGTGATGGTCGCCATCAGTGTGTCGTTGCGGTGCGCGGTCTGGGCTTGAAGGTAACTCGACGGGTTGTCTGCGATATCCAGCCGGATGTAATTGTCCGTGGCTGTTTCTCTGAGCGGTCCCTCGCTCCTGGCGACAGCAGCGAAATATTTTTTAGCGGTCTCTCGATCACCTGCCTGCAGCGAGAGTGTTCCTAATTCGTTGCTTGCAACCGAGGTGGGTAACAGTTGATTGCTACGTTCCAGGTCTGCTTTTGCCTTACCTCTGTTTCCAAGTTTTGAGTAGGTCAGGCCTCTGCCCAGATAGTACTGGTAATAGTTGTCGTCTCGCTTGAGTGCAGAATTATACGAGTTAAGCGCGTCTTGGTAGGCCTTATTGCTATGCTGGATGTCGGCTTTTAGCCCATAAAACAACGGTTCTTTCGGTTCGAGTGCGATGGCACGATCGACACGTTTTAGCGCAACCGTTGTTTCGTTCTTGGATGCCAGGGCAATGGCCTGATCGTAAGCCGCGTAAGCGTCGGATTTACTGCTCAAATACGCCAATTTTGTCAAAAATTCACGTTCGCCGGTTTCCCAGTCTTTGGCTTGGGTCGACTTAATTGTCCTGCTCGACGCAATGTTCCTGCTGACTCTTTCTTCGGATGGGGGGTGGCTGGCGAATAATCCTTCGACCCAGGACGCTTCGCGTTCTTTACCCAGTTCGACAAATTTTTCCTGCAGCGAGATCGCCGCCGCAGGATCGTATCCGGCGCGCGCCATATACTCTATACCGTAATAATCAGATTCAAGCTCTGCCTGCCGTCCGTATCGTTGTGAGATCAGTTGGGATCCGAGCTGGGCGCCGCCCATGATGTGGTTGGAATACTCAGAGCCGCTTGTGCTGATAGCGGTTGCCAGCACAACGCCCTGTAACAACATATTGCGTTCCATCGACTTAGCCCCGTGGCGGGCAGCGGCATGAACGATTTCGTGTCCGAGCACAGCTGCCAGCTCCGCTTCACTGTCCAGCGTTACGAGCAAGCCACGATTGATGGCTATTTTCCCGCCGGGGAGTGCCCAAGCGTTTGGACTTGAGTTGTTCAGGACGACAAACTCATAAGGTAATTCCGTGTCACTGACGGCAGCCAGACGGTCCCCGACCTGTTGGACATAGGCTGTCAGGTCAGTATCGACTTGGTATAGGCCGCCCTGGGACTGCTGTGCAGGCAGGTATTGTTCAATTCCGATGGCAATTTCGCTTTGTTTGCTGACCAGCGCCAGTTCACTCTTGCCTGTCACAGGGTTGGTTGAGCAGCCTCCGAGCGTTAGCAGGAAAATAAATGCGAGTGCAAGGTGAGTGGTCATTGAGTTTTTGCCTTTTTGTGCAGAGTCATCAGGTGATCAACCTACCGTGTCGTTGGGTTGGTTGCAATTGTGCCCGAATGCTAGAAAATCGTGCGGATGGCGTTATTAAAAATAGAACAAATTCGCCGCTCAATCAGCGGCCATTCACCGATCCAATATCCTGTTCACGAAAAGATGAAGCAGGCAGCAGTGTCTATCGTGCTCCGGCCAGGAAAGAAAGATACCGAGGCGCTTTTTATCCTCCGTGCTACCAAAGACGGTGATCCCTGGTCCGGTCATATGGCATTCCCAGGCGGGCACTATGAGGTTTCCGATGAGTCTCTGCGGCACACGTCAGAAAGAGAGACCTGGGAGGAGATTGGTCTGGACTTGACGGAGACAGCGCGATACGTAGGGCAGATTGATCCCGTACGGGCAAACCCGCGGGGCCGCGACCTTGATATGATCGTCACGCCCTTCGTGTATGAACTCACCGCGCCTGACGTTTCCTTCAACCTCAATTATGAGGTTGCAGAAGTACTTTGGGGCTCGCTAAGGGCAATGCACGAAGGCAGTTCGCATACCATGGGTGAGTTTGTCGTCGCCGGGAAAGCGGTGAATTATCCTGGTTACGCGGTTGATGACGAGATTGTCTGGGGCCTTACCTACCGGATGATAGATCTGTTCTTCGCGGCACTGGACCCTGACTGGGTGGAACGCTAGGGCTAGTGAGGTATCCAGGGGGCGCTAAAAATCTATGCGAAACCCTTCACCGCTGGCGCGGATGTGACCAGCAAAGCCAGGGCCAAAGTGAGCAGGGAGCATCAACGCATCTTTGCTGCAACATCGTGCCAGGACATCTCGTCTTGTTACCCTTGCTGCGTCAGGTAGCTCGCAATAAGCGCTGTTTAATGCCGGCATAGCGACCTGAATGGGGTGGTGGCATATGTCGCCCGTGAAGATACCTAGTTCACCTTTGTTTTGAACCTCTATCGTGATGCTGCCCGGCGTATGACCGGGTGCCGGTTTGATCCTCAGCAGGTCGGCGATCAGCTCGGTTTCTCCTTCAATCAATTCTGCCAGGTGCATGACGGGCGTCACGCTATCGTCGAATGTCTGGTTGTTTACGGCGGCGAATGACTCGCCGCTATTTTTTTGCCGCTGTTCCCGCCAGAACTCATGCTCAATCTTTGAAAAAATGTATTTTGCATTAGGAAAGGTAGGCACCCATTGGCCGTCCTTTAGTTGAGTGTTCCAGCCAACATGGTCAACGTGAAGATGGGTGCACATGACGAAGTCTATGTCGTCCGGGCTGACGCCCGCCTGAGCGAGGTTCTGTAACCAGGGTGTGTTCATTTCATGCCAATCGCGGTACGGCATACGCTGCTTGTTGTTGCCGATACAGGTGTCAACAAGGATCTTGTGGTGGCTGGTCTCAATAAGCCAGGAGTGCATGCTGGCGATTATTCTTCCTGTTTTTGGATCAACGTGATCAGGGAACAGCCAGTCGCGATGCTGCTCAAAGTAATCGGAATCAAAGTCAGGGAAGAAACTTACCGGGTCGAACAGGGGGCCAATTAATTCTTCTATTCGAGTGATTTTCACATTGCCAATTTGCCATTGCATGACTGTGCCCTCTGCTTTAGTTCCGGTATGTTGGGAGACCGCGATCTAGTATAGAGGATCTAAAGGTGTTGTCAGGCGGAAACAGTGTCAAAAAAATGTGGGCAAGCGGGTAAAGTCGCTGCCCAGTTAGCCGCGATGGTGGAACAGCAGTCAGTTGAAGAACGCCACTGCCTTGAACTTGAGTTGCTCGATGACGTGGCCGAACACACGGCTCAAACAGATTTTAAATACTGGGAATAAGTCCAAGCAAGGAATTTCTCTACGCCAAATTTAACGTATTCACTTCGCAGAGAAGGGAAAACATCAAAGGCGTGTTGAGCTCCTTTGAGCTCCACATAAGCGACCTTGTGTGTCGATTTTTCGCGAAGCATTTTGCTGAACGAGCGTGATGACTCAACCGGTACCAGTGAGTCATGAGTCCCCTGGATAATCATAAACGGTGGCGCTTTTTCGCTGATATGAAAGCGCGGTGAAGCTTCTTTGAACACTTGTTCGTTACCAATCAAATCCATTTTGAATATTGAGTCTTCAAGTATTTTTGCCATGCCATCGTGGGGGAAATGGTTTTCTTCATCCGTAAAGTCATAGATACCATAAAACGGTACGGCGCCCTGAACCGCCGTATCTTTTTCCTCGAAGCCGGGCTGAAATGCTTTATGACCATCACTTAGCGCTAATAACGAAGACAAGTGCCCGCCAGCTGACCCGCCTGTCACGATGATGAAATCTGGATTGCCGCCATATGACTGTATGCCTTCTTTTATCCAGACGATCGCCTGCTTGCAGTCGACAATGTGGTCTGGAAAGGTGCCGGATGGACTAAGTCGGTAGGCGCTAGAGATACAAATCCAGCCCCGTTTCGCCATGTGGTTCATCAGGGGAATACCTTGACCGTCATCTTTTTTACCATAAGTCCAGGCGCCACCGTGAATGTGTAACAAGACCGGCATTTGAGCGTTCGGTTCACTGGTTCGTGGGCGTCTGATGTCCAGCCTCTGACCAAAATCGCCAAAGTGCACATTACGGATCAGTTCCACATTCGGGTCTCGATGTTGAAACGGGTGCCGGATTAATGCCCGATCTGGCTCTTCGGCGAATTGTTGTCGTAATGCTTCATTAATCTGGGTTTGAAATCCTTCTCCCAGGCCCTCTTCCAGTCCAGAAATGACTTCTTTCTGGGCCGCGGTGGACTCAAAGTAGTAAAACGCTATCGCGCCCCATGAGGCAGCACAGAGCAGAAAGCCGAGCGCACCGAAAAATCCCGATACAGCGCCAATCAGGAGGAAAAACGCCACCGTCATTGCTTGCCAGAAAATGACATGCAGGCCGAGCTCGCCGGTAGGCAGGCCGAAAGCGAAGCTCAGGATTGACAACCTGGGGTGATCGTAGGCGGGGCGGTAGAGATTCCAGGCCATCCAGGCGTAAAGGACGGAGAGTATTAGGAAAACAGTGCTCATTTCTTTAAATCCTTTATACGTAAAAGCGATCGCGGCGCGTCAGCAGCACTGGGCTCGACGCTTCTAAAGGCGGCGACACGTCGCTGGTTTGTTTTTCTTGCCCCTAACCTTGAGTCAGGCAATTATTCACCGGTTGGGAAGTTAATCGTCGTCAAACATGTCCGGCTGCTCTGCCACGATCACATCGTGGATCGGCTTAAAACTGAAGTAACCGCCTCTGGGTTGACCTACCTGTTTTTGGGTCAGCGTTGCGATATCAGGGCGGATTTTAATCGGTGTCCCGGCAGCTTCAGCAAGTAACTGTGCCTGGCAAGTTCGTTCCATACTAATATACCACCAGGCAACTTCATCAATCGTCTGGCCCACTGTCAGCAGGCCGTGATTCTGCAGAATGGCGGCCTTTTTTGTGCCAAGGGCCTTGGCAATCCTCTCTCCCTCTGAGGTGTCTAGTACCACCCCCGTAAAATCATCGAACAGCACATGATCCTCGTAGAAAGCACAAGCGTCCTGGGTTAGTGGGTCAAGCAAACGCCCTAAAGAGGCCCATGCTTTGCCGTACAACGAATGGGTGTGGGCTGCCGCAGTCACGTGCGGTAAGTTCTGGTGAATCTGGGAGTGAATCGCGAAAGCCGCCTGGTTCAATAGTCCGCTGCCTTCGACGATATCACCACTGTGGTTGACTAGAATCAGGTCAGAGACTCGCATCTGTTTGAACGAACGACCAAATGGATTAACCCAGAAATGATCGGTTCGTTCCGGGTCTCGGACGGTGAAATGTCCAGCGACGCCTTCATCAAACCCGAACTTGCCAAACACGCGTAGCGCCGCCGTTAGTTTGCGTTTTCGCTCCTTGCGTTCTTCTAGTGGGGTTGCGAACACCGGCGGATAGCTGAAGTCCATTTTGATTTCCGGGGTACTAGCGGCTGCTTCTGACATGGCGGATTCCTAGCAAACTTTAAAGTAGAACATTGATATCACTTTTTGAAGCTTGTTGACAGTTGAGGCTTTGATTTATAGTTTAATTCACATTCTACTTTTTGCGCTAACGGCCTATGATGATTGAAGTTTCTGCCATTACGCCGGGTATTGGGGCGGAAATCACTGGTCTCGATCTATCGCAGCCGATCAATGAGAAGACGATAACAAGGCTTCGGGAGCTTTTTCTTCGGCATCTTGTGCTTGTCTTCAGAGATCAGTCGCTTTCCCGCGAAGCCCACAAACAGTTCGCTCGTTATTTTGGCGAACTGCATGTGCATCCATCCCACCGCAGCGGCCTAAATAAGGGTATTGATCCCGAAATTTTTGTCATCGACACCCCTGCCGACGCTAAACAAAGTAACGGCGAGGCCTGGCATTCGGATGTCAGCTGCGAGGCGATACCGCCAATGGCATCACTGCTATATGTGACGAAGGTCCCGGATAACGGTGGTGGTGACACCATGTTTGCCAACATGTACGAAGCCTTTAGCGAGCTCTCGAGTGACCTGAAGACCCTTCTGATGGGCAAAATGGCGTTTCACGATGGCGAAATCGATCTTCGAAATTACGGGGTTAAGGTGCCTGCCGGCCAGCAATACCCGCAGGCGAGTCACCCGGTTATTGCCAGGCATGCGGAAACCGGCAAGCCGCTGCTATTTGTAAACGGCAGTTTTACCTCCCACATTGAGGGCATGCCCCGATGGGAGAGTGATATGTTGCTGTCGGGTCTGTATGATTTCGTTGCGAAGAATGCTCGACTTCAGTGTCGGGTAAAGTGGACGCCGAAGACACTGGTGATGTGGGATAACCGTTGTGTTCAGCACCAGGCAATCAGGGATTATGTGGGGTTCGCCAGATACGGCGAGCGCGTTTCGATCCTGGATGGTAAGCCGCCAGCCGCAGCGTAGTGCTGAATTTCGGGTTATCCTTTTAGTTTACCCCGCGGGTATAACGTCACAGCTCCTTAGAGCGTTAGTGGCGCTTAAGAGGGAACAGAGAGCGACTTTAGACAAATTGCAAACCAAAGAGATAAACACAATGAGTGTACAATCGTTAGGCGCCAATGAAATTCCAAGTTGCCACGGTGGGTTGGAAAACCTGGACGTGGAGTATGACTACGACCTTGAAGATATCGAGGGTGAGCTACCCACTGATATAAAAGGTACTTTCTTCAGGAATGGCCCTGGCAGGCAACGTATTGGCGATTCAAAATATGGCCACTGGTTTGATGGTGACGGCATGTTGTGTCAGTTCACCTTTAATGAAGGTAAGGCGCATTTCCGGAATCGTTATGTGCGGACGCCCAAATATATAGAAGAGACCGCCGCGCAAAAAGTTCTCTATCGCGGATTTGGTACACAGGTCCCGGGCGGTCTTCTATCAAACTTTTTGAAAATGCCGGCTAACCCCGCTAATACGAATACCATTTACCACGGTGGTCATTTGCTGGCGCTCAATGAAGGCGGTAAGCCTTGGGAGCTTCAGCCGGGCTCTCTCGATACGATCGGTGAGTTCACCTATCAGGGTGAACTGGAACCGTCCATGGTCTTCAGCGCCCATGGCAAAGTGCATCCGAGAACTGGCGACTATATTAACTATGGTGCAGGTGTTTCAGGGTTTGGCCTAAAGGGACCAAAGCCCTGTATCAACATGTATCGCATTAACCCTGAGGGAACATTATTTAAGAAAGCGCAGATTCCGCTGGAGAGCTTCCCTTTCTGTCATGACTTTGCGCTTTCGGATAAGTACGCGGTCTTCTTCCTGGGTTCTATCGTGTTCGGCAACATGATGCCCGTTATCATCGGCACCAAAACCATTTCCGATCAGGTAACTTTCGATGAATCCATCCCAATGCAAATCGTTGTCGTTGATCTGGACACACTGACAGAGGTAAGGCGTTTCGAAACAGACCCGGGCGCGATCATCCACTTCGGCAATGCCTTTGAAGAGGGTGAAGATCTGATCATCGATGGGATGTTCCAGGACAACTTTGGTGCAAATGAAACCCTGAGTGATGTGTTCAATCCTGATGGTCGGTTTGGGGGTGGCTGGTATCGGCGTTATCACCTGAATATGAAGACCGGCGAATTAACATCCGAACAGGTGATGGATACGGAATGTGAATTCCCCACGTTCAATACGGCGCTGACAGGATCAAGGAACGAAGTCACTTACACAGCCTGTTCAGTAGATAACGGTGCGAACAGTTTCTTCAATGGTATCTCGCGGGTAACCCACGACGGGGATGCAACTGTGGTGACATTGCCCCCGGGGTGTTATGGGTCAGAACCCGTCTTTGTGCCAAAGATAAATGCAACGAAAGAAGATGACGGCTATCTGATGGAAGTTGTCTATAACGGATTCGAGCACAAGAGTGAGTTGCAGATCTACCGTGCCGATGATGTGAATGACCAGGTGTGTTCGTTGAAGCTCCAGCACCATTTGCCTCATCAATTTCACGGTTTCTACACGCCCGAAGTGTTTTCGCGAGCATAGGGTCCTTGACCTCGGGTTAATGCCTCCAGGGGCCTGGTCCGACCCCGCCGGCGGTTGGGCGTGTTCCAAGGCTCAGCGTAAACGCTGACGGTTCGGAGTGGGTTTGTAAGAGGAGTAGTCCGTACAAAAAGTTATCCGTACAAAAAGCTATCGAAGCGGTTTTTTTTAATACCGTTACGATGCTTGGTTTGATCGTGGTGATTTTATATTAGTGAGCAATCACTGTTATCAAAAGAGCCTATTTGCCGGATAGTGATGGGATAGTGATGGGGTCTGCGGAGTGAACAACCTGCGGCGAAAACCGCAGGGCTTCCTATGAGCACCCGGCTAAACCCTGTAATATTACCTGTCTTATAAATCACATCGGAAACCAACGCTGAT
>JABIVN010000357.1 GCA_018667205.1 Gammaproteobacteria bacterium
GGGGTTAGTCGCAAATAAGTAGCGCAACGGGAATGGGACGCTCAGCACCCACTGCCTGATCGGCCGCCTCGGCAAGACCTCATCAACCAGGTGCGCTGCACTGTCTGCCATACGCCTTGCACCACAGGAGGGACAGAATCCACGGCGTTTGCAGCTGAAGGCAACCAGCTTTTCATGATGACAGGATTCACACCGTACTCGCAGAAAGCCATGCTCGAGACGACCGCACTCCAGGTAATCCTCGAACTCCCCGACAACATAACGGGGCAAGGACCTGCCCTGCTCCGCCAGCATGTTCTGAAACTGAGGCCAGTGTTCCTTGACCAGTTGATAAAGCAGCGTGTTCTCTGGCTGATGTCGCTGGTACTGAAATGGGCCAACAGGCCAAAATCATCCTGGAATACATTGGATGGCAAGATCGAGCATCACAATAGAGTTGTGACAAACAGCCTTACCCCTCAGTGTCGATCGCAGTACCGGCATTCACGATACAAGTTAGAGAGGTGATTCCGCGAAGCTATGTGCGAAAGTAGCCGAAAGCCATGCGGGAGATTTGCGGGACACAGTTGTGCACGGTTGTGCTCTGTGGTGTATGGTTAGCAACGGACGCACTGATAAGTCATTGATTTAATTAATGTGATATTTAGATTTTCGTCTTGAAAATCCCCGTGTCGGTGGTTCGATTCCACCTCCGGCCACCAATTTTGTGGCTTTCGCTTCGCGAAAACACAAAAGGGATCCCGGGCTCTACCCACTTAACGGGCTCTCGCCATCTCACTTTCCAAACCACCGGCCGCTCATGTGATGAAGGCATTTCCTCCGTCGAGACAAGTCCTCTCCTGTAAACCGTCAGTTGTCGATCTTCCACTAAGCCTCATGACTTAAACTGGCTTGAGGCAAGAGAAGCGTTTCAGCCCGATTGCCGATAATCTAGTCAGCCTGCGATGGAACTAGGCGCACCAGAGGAATCGAGCGCTCGGTTAACAACTGGTACTCATCGTAACGGCCGGCATTTCGCACATTGTGTTCCTTCCAGAGCCGATCATGATCGGGATGGCCTTTTTCAAGCACTTCGGTGGTTGCGGCAACACGAACGCGATTGAGCTGGTACTCCACTTCCGGGTTGGCCTGCAAATTCAAAAGCCAGGCCGGAGGTCTGGAATCACCAGCTTTTGATGCCACCACGACCTTACTCCCATTGTCATCAATATATATCAGCGCACTGGTACGGGTTTGACCGCTCTTACGTCCCGTGGTGCGAAGAAGCAACGATGGTACGCCAAGAAGCTTGTGACCCAGGCGTCCATCGGTTGTCTCATAGATACGCTGATGGATGTTCAAAATTGTCGAAAAAACACTCACGCTAACTCCTGGCTTTGCTGACCGACCCCATCCTGAGGGCGGCTTCCGATTGGTTTAAGGCCACAATATACACCGGCCTTATCGGCCTTACAAGACGAACCGTCTCGTGTAGAATGTTCGATTGAAACCCCGCATGGATAGACTGATGAAGTTAAAGGTAAACGGTACTGAATATGAGATAGCCTCCGACTGGCAAGACGAAAGTTTGCTCGATGTCCTGCGGGACCACCTGGGCTTAACAGGAACCCGATTCAGCTGCGGCATCGGCGTATGCGGTGCTTGCATGGTACATATCGATGATTCGCCGACCAACAGTTGTCTTACACCAGTAAGCATTGCCGTAGGTAAGGAAATAATGACCATAGAAGGATTGGCAGCTAACGATGGAACGCTTCACCCGCTTCAGCAAGCGTGGATTGACGAAGCTGTACCGCAGTGTGGTTACTGCCAATCGGGACAGCTGATGCGTGCATTATCTCTATTACGAGAAAAACCCGACCCCGATGACACTGATATTGACCAGGCGATGAATGGCAATCTATGCCGCTGTGGTACCTACCCTCGCATCAAGAGATCAATTAGGAAAGCAGCCCTCGTCCTGCGGGAGGTCAAGTAATGGCCCAACTGACGCGGCGCAATTTTCTTATCGCTACTGGCTGGATCGCCGCTGGTGCTACTGTTCTGTACAAGCTGGGTGATCGAGCAATTGCAGTTGCGCCAACCATCATATTTCCAGATGAAGGCATGGCAGCCACATGGATACAGATTCGACCTGACGGGTCATGCCTCATGTATTTTCCAAGAATGGACATGGGTCAGAATGCCAATACCGGATTGGCACAGATCGTCGCTGAAGAGTTAAATATTAGCATCAACGATATAGAAGCGGTTCAACCCAGCACAAGCGAAGTGCCGCCTCTGGCGGTGACAGCGGGGAGTATGTCCCTGACTGCTTTCTCCAGACCAACTGCGATTGCCGCAGCGACTTTACGAGAAAACATGCGCGAGCGCGCCGCGAAAATGTTGAAACTATCAAGTAAAGACATTCTCGATGATACGGCCGGATTTCGCACGACTGATGGTCGTATGGTGAACTATGCGGACCTCGTGAATTTATCCGCTATTTACGTTGAAATAGATGAAGAGTCGCCACATCCCAACCTTTATACCTTCGATACCCAGCGCCAGAAGAAACAGGTTGGGCAGCCTGCCAGGCCCCTGGGCATTAAGGGTATCGTTACCGGTGCACCGTTATACTCCGCTGACGTTCAGATGAAAGATGTGCTCTTTGGTCGCGCAGTGCGGCCACCTGTCCACAATGCTGAAATTGCAGCAGTTGACACCACTGGCGTAAACACCGTTCCTGGTTTTCTCAAACTGGTACAGGAAGACAAATTTATCGGCGTTATCTGTAAAACACCGGGCTCGGTCAACGCTGCTATGTCGAGGCTCAAGGTCACCTGGCAGGTAAAGCAACCTATCAATCAGAAAGAGATCGACAGGCTGGTGAACGTAGACAAAGAACTTGCTGACGGCAATCTTGAAAATACCTTTCATGAAGAATCACATCGATCAGACGCCAATTGGAAGATAGACCTACGTTTTGATGTTCAAATACAGAGCCATGCTGCCCAGGAACCAAGAGCAGCAATAGCCCGCTTTAACGACGAAGGCTCCGAGCACCTGCTGGAGATCTGGACCGGCACCCAGGACCCATGGGCCATGAAACGATTTGCTGCCATGCATACAGGACTTGATGAAAAGGCTATCGTGATCTATCCGCAGCGGATGGGCGGTGGATTTGGCGGCCGTGAGCATTACGAAGTGGAATACGATGCGGTATGTCTGACGGCCGCTATAGGTCGTCCTGTAAAAGTCCAGTGGACGCGCAGGGATGAGTTCATGGCCGCTCGCAATCGTCCAGCATCCGCGCATCGAATTCGCATCGCTACTGACGATACAGGAAAGCTGTCGGACTGGTGGCATGCATACATATCAGGACATGTCATCTTCGCACGTGATCGGCTGCCGGGATGGTTACTCCCTGTCGCCAGACTTGCTGGAGACGATGGTGTTGTTCGGGGTGCCAACCCTGCCTATGCCGCACCCCATCAGCGCGTCGAATACAAAGATGTTGATTTCCCGGTAGACCTTGGTGTTTGGCGCTCTTTAAACGCCGCACCGTCGCTCTTTGCGATTGAGTCAGCAATGGATGAATTAGCACTGCAATTGGGGGAAGACCCTGTTAAATACAAAATTTCGCAAATGAAGGGCGAACTGCCTCGACTAAAGGCATGCCTTGAACGGGTGCGGGATATGGCTAAACGTCGCCCCTTACCTCAATCTGAAGGATACGGGCGTGGCTTTGCCTGCGGTATTTACGAGGGTCGATGTTTTGTTGCAGTCAGTGCCGATGTTCACGTCGATCGCGAGAAAGAGCAAATAACGGTAGAACATATGTGCTGTGCACAAGATGTCGGAATGGCCGTAAACCCTGATCAGCTCAGCGCACAAATGGAAAGCAACATGGCCTGGAGCGTGGGCATGGCCTTACTTGAGCAACTTGAAGTCGGCGACGACGATATCAAAAGCTCAAATTTCGACAATTATCCTATCGTTAGAATGGCAGAGATGCCGAGTGTTGACACAGCGGTCATCGATCAGCCAGCGATTCCCCCGGCTGGTGCAGGGGAAGTGGCTTTAATTGCCGGTCCTCCAGCAATTGCAAACGCGATAAGGCGAGCAACGGGCGTCCGTGCATTGAAGTTACCCATTAGTTTCGCAGATATCGAATAAGTACTAGGATTAAAGAATGGCTCCCTCATCCGAAGCAACGAGACGTAACCCGGAATCACACCAAGCGATTCTTGACGCCACCCTGAAATTGCTTGGCTCATCAGGCTACGTCGATTTTTCCATTGAGAAGGTAGCCAGTGAGGCAGGCGTAGGCAAACAGACGATTTATCGATGGTGGAATTCACGTGCTGACTTAGTACTCGAAGTGTGGCAAAAAAGATTGATGCCACCACTGGCACCCTACAATGGAAAAATAGACCTGAGGACTTATCTGGAACGATCGCTCCATACGTTTGGCAAACAGTTGGGTCGCACGGATTGCAGGCAAGCAGCGGTCTGCGTACTAGCAGAGGCGCACCGAGATCCAGAACTTTACCAACGTATGGAAGCAGTTGTGTATGCACCGCGGATCGCACTCATTACCGATTCATTTCGTCAGGCTCAAGAAGATGGAAAGTTCCCCGCAGATGCAGACACCAACCTTATCATCGATTCATTGTATGGCGCAGTTTGGTATAAGGTACTCATTCGATTTGAAACATTAAATCGCAAATACATTAAAGACCTTGTAGCCCAGATATTAAACTAGCCCTTTCTGTCACAAATCATTAAGGCTGCAAGCCTTCTAAATTTGTAGTGAACTTATTCATGTCTGCTTTCATGTAGGACGCAGCCACTTTAGTTCAAGTAGGAAAATCATCGAGTGATAGTTGGAGGCATCTTAGTTAGGTACAGTGTCAAAATGCGAATCAAATTATTGATAGCGTTTGCCACAACGTTACTTCTAGTGGGATGCGGCGAGTCTGCACCGGTAAAGACGACACTGTCTGCTTTGAGTCAAGTCCAGAAAGACTTTGATGAAAAGTTAGTCATGATCAGTGGCGCGACGGGTGCCATGCTGATTGGCACTGCGCTGGATGAACTCGAACGCCGCGATCTGCAACGAGCGTTAATCACAATGTGTGCGGGTGGCGGTATGGCACCTGCAATCATCATCGAGCGCGTGTAAATCTGAAACGCTTTTGAAAGATGTAAAAAAGCCCGCTGAATAGCGGGCTTTTTTTGGCTTCAAAAACTGGGATAGTCCGCCGCATTCGTGAGGGATA
>JABIVN010000358.1 GCA_018667205.1 Gammaproteobacteria bacterium
AAAACAAATTAACGATGGCTTTGCGCTACTCTTCGAGCTGGGTGCAGTGGACAAAGCGCGAAGCATATCCAGGTTGGGGAAGCAGCTGGCAAGGTTCCCGGTTGACCTGAGGTTTGCTCGAATGCTGGTGGCGGCCGACCAGATGGGTAGTCTTGCAGAGATGCTCATTATTACGAGTGCGCTGACCATCCAGGACCCAAGGGAGCGACCGTTTGATCACCAGCAGGCGGCTGACCAGGTTCACAAGCAGAACTGGGACGAGCGCTCTGATTTTCTGGCGTTTGTAACGCTGTGGCGTGATTTCGAGGAAAAACGCCAAGCACTAGGCCAGGGTCAGTTGCGAAAATATTGTAAACAGAACTTCCTGTCGTATATGCGCATGCGTGAATGGCGAGAGATGCATCGGCAACTGCTGTTGATCTGTAAAGAACAAGGGTTCAGGAAGGGAAAGAAAGAGGCCGATTACGGCAGTGTCCACAGAGCGTTGTTAACTGGGTTGCTTGGTCACATCGCAGTCAAATCCGGTGAACATGATTATCAGGGCGCACGGAATAGAAGGCAGTTCATCTTCCCGGGTTCTTCACAGTTTGCGAGAAAACCTAAATGGGTACTGTCTTCAGAGCTGGTTGAAACATCCCGCCTATTCGCCAGAACAGTGGCCGAAATTGAGAGCCGTTGGATTGAACCGCTTGCAGGACACCTGGTCGTTCGTACGCATCATGATCCCGTGTTTGATGCCGAGCATGGTTTGGTGATGATTCGCGAGGAAGTCACGCTTTACGGCGTGGTGATTGTTGCCGATAGGAAAGTCGATTTTGGCTCAGTCGATCTGGGCAATGCTCGCGAGCTCTTTATCGAAAAAGCATTGGTACAGGGTGAGTTGCGCTCACGGTTGAAGTTTTTTCAGAATAACCGCCGCCTGATTCGTGACATCGAACAACTCGAGTCCAAGGCAAGAAAACGGGATATTTTGGTTGAGTCCAGGGCGTTGTTTGACTTTTATGAGCATGTCCTGCCGAAAGAAGTCTGCAGTGAGCTGGACCTACGTAAGTTTGTGAATGATTCGCCAAAGAATGCCAAGGTAATGGAGCTTACCCGGGATGAGTTGATGCGCCGGGAGGCACAACTTTCAGAAATGCTTTATCCGAACAGACTGGACGTGGGGGGTGTCAGTCTGCCGCTGAAGTATAAATTTGAGCCCGGGAACCGGGATGATGGCGTGAGTGTTGACGTCCCCCTGGTGTTGCTGGGCCAGGTACCCAGGGCTCAGTTTGACTGGATCGTGCCGGGCCTACTCGAGGAAAAGTGTCTTGCACTTATTCGATCCTTGCCGAAGTCAGTGCGAAAGAATTTTGTTCCCGCGCCGGATTATGTTGGCCGGGTCCTTGAAAACTTCGATTATGAGGGCAAGCCCCTGGTTGAGGCGCTAGCGGATCGCCTGTTCCGGCTGTCCGGAACGCGCGTCGATCCAACAGATTTTCGAGAATCAAACCTCGAACGACACCTGACCTTGAATGTTCGGGTTGTCGACGACAAAGGAAAACTGGTTGCTAGTGGTCGAGATTTCGATCAATTGGTAGAGCAACTCGAGGACAAAGTAAGCCGTCGTCTCAAGGACCGGCAACAACACCCTTTGGAAGTCGAGGGGCTGACGGAATGGAGTTTTGGTGAACTGCCGCAGTCTATTCAGATCAAGGAAGGCGGCGTTGCGGTCACCATGTATCCTGCGTTATGTGACGACCTTGATAGCGTCTCGGTGAGGCTGGTCGAGACAGAGTGGAAAGCGTTGAGCTTATCGGCTGCGGGGCTGCTGCGCCTTGTCATGTTCAGCTTAAAGGACCAGAGAAAGGATCTGAGTAAGAACATCCCGGGTTTTGATCACTTTTCGCTGTACTTTGCGACGCGGGGAAGTCGTGCCGAACTAGCGGAGAATATCGTCAAGGCCGCGTTCTCGATGACCTTTGTTGAATCCATGCCGCCTATTGTCGCTCGCGACGGGTTCGACGAGCGATTACTCAAAAAAACTGAGTTATTTGGTCATCTGGAGCTAACTGCCAAAGTGGTAGCTCAATCACTTCAGCAGGCGTTGGCCATAGAGGATCAGCTTAAGACAATGTCCTTACGAACCACTGCAGAGGATGTCCGCAAGCAGTTAGATCATCTGATTCCAACCGGGTTCCCCTTTGGTATTCCTTTTGATTGGTTGCGCCATTATCCAAGGTACTTCCGAGGGATTGCCCTTAGGCTGGAGAAGTTGGGTGGCAACATCGAAAATGATTTAGCCGGGGTTCAGGCTGTCGGTCAGTGGTGGGAGAGGTTTGAACAGGCAGATGACGAATCCAGAGAAAAGCTCGAAAAATTCCGATGGATGCTCGAAGAGTATCGAATCTCTTTGTTTGCCCAGTCTATCGGGACTACCATGCCAGTATCAGAGAAACGCTTAGCCAAACAATGGGAATCCGTGATGGGGAAACGCAGATGAGGGTGCTGGCGATCTTACTGACAATGTTACTGACAATGTTACTGACAATGGTCTGTTCGAGTGCTGCGATGGCAAATGAAGACCGGTTCGAGACGATTAATCGTAAAGTTCATGGCTTTAACGATTTTATGGATACGAAGCTGGTCAAGCCCGCCGCTAAAGTCTATAAAAAAGTGTTGCCGGAACCTGTCAGGGTCTCAGTTCGTCATTTTGTTGGCAACCTTTCAGATGTCGGTGACATCATCAATAATGTTCTGCAGGGCAAGCCGAAGCAGGCCCTAAGTGATCTTGGGAGAGTACTGGTCAACTCAAGCATTGGGATCGGTGGGCTTTTTGACCCAGCAAGTCGAATGGGGCTTGTCGACCATGATGAGGATTTTTCACAAACCCTGGCTGTGTGGGGTTTCCCGCGAGGTCCTTATATTGTGATCCCTGGGGTGGGACCTAGCGATGTCAGGGATATCTTTGGCCGCGTGGGTAATAGGAGGGTGGATCCCCTGCGTTATTACTATCCTGTGGCGCACCGCAATAGTTTAGCAGGGCTCAGGCTGCTGGGTATCCGAGCAAAGCTGTTAACCGTTGATGGTGTAGTGTTTGGTGACAAATATATTTTTTATCGAGATGCCTACCTACAACATCGTGAGTTTCTGGAGAAAGATGGTGAGGTCGAGGACCCGTTTGGTGATGAGTTCTGAAGGCAGTGATTTCTAAAAATCATAGACATCAAGGCGATAGATGTTTTTAGTCATTGACGACAAAAGGAATGGTCTCTAACTACTTGTAATTGCAGTGTTTAGGGGTAACATTGTTTCTGGATCCCGTAAGATGGGACGTAGGAGGGGGCATTGCCTGAATGATTGAAAGTGTGTTGTGAGCGACGATAAATATCAGTTGCTGATCATCTCGGAGCCCGTGGAAGCCGAGGAAATGAAGCTTCGACTAGCGGAGAGAGACTTTAACGCCGTGACTAGTGTGGATTATCCAAACGCTTTGCCCGTTATCTGCTCCACTTCCCCCGATCTGATTCTACTGACCAACAATTCTGGGCCGTCACTCGCATTGATTGGTGAAATTCGCGCGCAGTTACCACTTGTCCCCATCGTCATGGTGGCGACCGATATCGTCAATGAGTCGATGGGTGAACACCTTGAGGCTGGCGCATCTGATTACATCTACTACGCGGGTGCAGAGAAAGAGCTTCTGGCCCATGTTGTCATGCACAATTTGGAGAGTTGCACCAACGCTGCGGCCGCCAGGGCATCTGCAGAGTCAATCTCAATGTTTCAACAACTAGAGCGTGACCAGCGGTCTGGTTTTCGGGTACAACAGGCCATGTTGCCTGATACGCCAACGTCCATTCGCGGCATTACCTTCACCCATCAGATCTACCCCGCGCTTATCATGAGCGGTGACTTTATCGACTACTTTGAGCTGTTTGACGGGCGGGTCGCCTTTTGTATCGCCGATGTGTCCGGTCATGGTGCTTCTGGCGCGTTTATCACGGTTCTGTTGAAGAGTCTGTTGCGCCGATTGCCGGAGGAGTTCCGCCGGCTGCTGTCCAGTGCGGAAATTCTGAGCTGGATCAATTCAGAGCTTTTGGCATGGAAGCTGGAACAACATGTCACAATGTTTTTCGGCATCATTGACGAAGAAAATAATTCTCTTGAATACAGTAACGCAGCACATTTCCCTGGTACGGTCCTGTGCTTCGATAAGCGTGCGAACTTCCTTGAAATAGGTGGTCAACCACTCGGTCTTTATAAAGAGCCCGTGTACAGGGCTCATCATGTGAAGTTACCTGAAAACTATTCGATTGCGATGTTTTCAGACGGAGTGTTCGAGATTCTGCCTCAAGAGACACTCGAGGGGAAAGAAGCCTACCTGCTTTCAGCGGTAAAGAGCCGGCACCTTGGACAGGACACTGGTGTAATGGAAGGTGTAATGAAAGGTGTAATGAAAGGTGAAATGAAAGGTGAAATGAAAGGTGGCATGTTAGATGGATTGGTTGAGGACTTTGGGGTCCTTAGCGCCAGCACTATCCCGGATGATATAGCGGTTTTCACGGTGGCCAGTGCTGGGCGGGTGGGATAAAGAGAGATGGGTAAAATTCTGTTTGCAGAGCAAGGTGGTGTCCACGTCCTGAAGTTTATCGGCGATGTAAGGCTCACCCTGGGGCCAACGATCTCTGCCTTCCTGGAGACGCTCGAATCCTGTGATCATTTTCAATCAATGATCATCGATCTCTCGGAAACCGAAACGATTGACAGTACCTCGCTTGGCTTGATCGCCAAAATAGGCATCTGCACCCGTGACTATTTTGATTCGGGGTCCAGCATTGTCTCTCCCCGGGCAGATATTAGTCGCGTTTTACGCAGTATGGCGATGGAAGAGGTTTGTGTAGTGACTAGCGAGGTGCTGACTGAAGCTTCTAGCTTGGAGGAGCTTCCGACAGAAATCTCCAGTGAAGCAGTCCTGCGTGACCAGGTGCTGGATGCGCACAAAACGCTGATGGCCTTGGGTGATCAGAATTTTGACAAGTTCCAGGATCTTGTCAAAGCGCTCGAATATGAGAAAGCGCTCGAATATGAGAAAACGCCCGAGTGCTCAGAAGATGAGCCAGGGCACCCGACGAGCGCTACCGGAACCTGATTCAGAATCGCTTATCCTCGGGCTTTCAACTTAAGCCTAATAAAATCGCCATGTGCGACATGGATTAAGCCAGCGACTCTGCGAATAATGTGATCTTCGATGGCTTGCACCTTGCCGTCCGCCAGTGCCACACGCCACATCGCATAGACCAAATCTTCTTTTTGCGCATGACTATAGCGCTGGTTGATCAATTGGGTGAACTGAAAAAGGTCTGTGGCATCCTCGACTTTTTCTATTCCTGCGGTAAGCAAGCTGTCAATCAGCCCACTATCCACGTCGAACTCAGTGGTTAGAATGTTTCTGATGACGGCGTGTTCAACCTGTTCACCGCCGGAATCGGATCGCGCGACTTCGAGCATTAACGATACAGCGGCAAGAACAATGGCGTTGTCGTCCTGGGGTTCATCATCTGGGGCGTCAGTCAGTTTTTTAAATAACTCGAAAAGGTTATCAATCATTGTTTAGACCTCGGGGTGGGCAAGTTTCAGTGGTGACAAACTTTACGGCATCATCGACAACCGATAAGTCTGCATGGTCTTTATGCATGTGGGTGGAAAGGTGGCGTCTGAAAGCTCTAGCGCCGGGTAGCCCTGTATATAGCCCAAGGAGGTGCTTCGCCATATGTTTGATGTGCACACCCCCATGCATTTGTTCCGCCATATAGGCTCGATACAAATGAAATACAGCCTTTCTGGTGATCGTGGTGGTCCCAAAGACCTGGTGCTCGAGCTCAGCCAATAGGTAAGGGTTGCTGTACGGGGCTCTGCCGAGCATGACCCCAGGGAACTCCATCAAAAGGTTCTGCACCTGAAGAGCCGTCGTGATCCCTCCGTTAATGACAAACTCTGCATTGGGGAAGTCTTTCTGGATTTCGCGAACAAAATCGTAATTCAGGGGCGGGATTTCGCGGTTTTCCTTTGGGCTCAGGCCCTGCAGGATTGCCTTTCGAGCGTGAATCTGAAAATTTCTACAGCCAGCGTCGTAACTTTCCTTGATGAACGATCTAAAATATTCATACTCATCGTGGTCGTCGATTCCTATTCGGGTTTTAATCGTGACCGGGATAGAGACCGCTTCAGCCATGGCCTCATAACATTGCGCGACCCGACTGGGCTCGGCCATCAGGCATGCGCCTATGCCACCCTGCTGAACGCGGTCACTCGGGCAGCCGCAGTTAAGATTCACTTCCTGGTATCCAGCGTCCTCTACCAGCTTTGACGCCTTTGCTAGCTGGTCGGGATCACTGCCTCCCAGTTGGATTGCGGAGGCTCCGTCTTTGGTGTGCTCAAGAAACTTCTGATAATCGCCATGGATCAGCGCACCCGTTGTGATCATCTCGCTGTATAACATTGTGTTAGGCGAAAGCAGGCGAAACAGAACCCGACAATGTCTGTCTGTGCAACCCATCATGGGGGCAACGCATAATTTACGAATCATGTTTGATGGTCTTATTGATAAAGTGCGGTAGCAAGAAACGGGTCGACATTAATCTTTGAGGAGGGATAGTGTAACATCAGTGCCGTTTTACCGGCAGTGCCACCTTATGAATTTCAAAGTAGACAAATGAAAGCTAGAACTCGAGTTGCCCCATCTCCGACCGGAGACCCACACGTCGGCACAGCCTATATGGCTTTGTTCAGTTATTGCTACGCCAAGAAAACTGGCGGTGAGTTC